>JAHZAR010000024.1:8758-22063 GCA_019423835.1 Clostridiales bacterium
GACCCTGTTCTACGGCAAGCGCTATTCCCAGACTGTCCTGGATGATCAGGTGGATTTTGTGAAGGTTGCGGAGGGGCTCGGCGCAAGGGCCTTCCGGGTGACGAAGAAGGAAGAATTTGAACCGGTATTCCGGGAGGCTCTGGAGCTGAACATACCGGTGGTTATCGACTGCCAGATAGGAAGCGACGACAAGGTATTCCCGATGGTTCCGGCCGGCAAGCCCAATGAGGACGCCTTTGATGAGATCGATCTGAGAATCGAGGCAAGGTAAGGAACCGGGAGGCGAAGCAGAGGAAGGCACAGCGGCAGTGAAAACGGGAGATCCGCCAGAAGAGCCGGGGAAATCCCAAAATGAGTATGAAAAAGGATAAGAGGAGGAGCGAATATGAGCAGAGTCTACAATTTTTCGGCAGGGCCGGCAGTTATGCCCGAGGAAGTGTTGAGAGAAGCGGCAGCAGAGATGATGGATTACAGGGGCTGCGGGATGTCAGTGATGGAGATGAGCCACCGCTCCAGAGACTTTCAGGATATTCTCGATGAGGCGGAAAAGGATCTGAGGGAACTTATGAATATTCCCGACAACTACAAAGTGCTGTTTATCCAGGGCGGCGGCCATATACAGTTTGCCATGGTTCCCATGAACCTGATGAAAAACAGAGTGGGTGACTACATTATCACAGGCCAGTGGGCCAAGAAGGCATGGCAGGAGGCAAAGCTCTACGGGACGGCGAATGCCATTGCGTCCAGTGAGGATAAAACCTTCAGTTATATTCCGGACTGCTCGGATCTCCCGGTGGATGACAAGGCTGACTATGTGTATATCTGCCTGAATAATACCATTTACGGAACCAGGTTCAGCGAGCTTCCCAACACCAAGGGAAAGCCTCTGGTGGCAGACGTCTCGTCCTGTTTTCTCTCTGAGCCGCTGGATGTTTCAAAGTTCGGGATTATCTGGGGAGGCGTCCAGAAGAACGTGGGACCGGCCGGTATGGCCATTGCCATAGTCAGGGAGGATCTGATTACGGAGGACGTCCTGCCGGGAACGCCTACCATGCTGCGCTATAAGACGTATGCGGACAACGACTCTCTCTATAACACTCCGCCTACCTACTGCATCTATATGTGCGGAAAGGTCTTTAAGTGGCTGAAAAAGCAGGGCGGTCTGGAGGCTATGAAGGAAATAAATGAGAGAAAGGCAAAAATTCTCTATGATTTCCTGGATGAGAGCAGACTGTTTCGCGGAACCGTGGAGAAGAAGGATCGCTCTCTGATGAACGTGCCTTTTGTGACAGGCTCCGGAGAGCTGGATGCGAAATTCATCAAGGAAGCCAAGGAAGCCGGATTTGTCAACCTGAAGGGCCACAGAACGGTCGGAGGAATGCGGGCAAGTATTTACAATGCCATGCCTGAGGAGGGAGTGGCAAAGCTGGTGGAATTTATGAGGAATTTTGAGGCCCGGAACTGGAATCAGAATCAGTAGGACTGACAGAAGAAAAGGCGCAGGGAGGAAAGAAAAATGAGAAAGATTCATTGCCTGAACCCGATTTCCAGATTCGGGACAGAGCTTTTTACAGATGGTTATGAGATGACGGAGCGGATGGAGGAGGCAGACGGCATTCTGGTCAGAAGCGCTTCCATGCACGGGATGGAGTTTCCTGAAAGTCTCAGGGCAGTGGCAAGGGCCGGAGCCGGGGTCAACAACATTCCGTTAGATGAATGCGCAGCCCGCGGAATTGTGGTGTTCAATACGCCGGGAGCCAATGCCAACGGCGTCAAGGAGCTGGTGATTGCCGGGATGCTTCTGGCTGCCAGGGATGTGACGGGAGGTATTGGCTGGTGCCGCGAGAATGCAGGTAACGAAAATATCGCAAAGGATATGGAAAAGGCAAAAAAGGCGTTTGCGGGGACCGAGATCCGGGGAAAGAAGCTGGGTGTGATCGGCCTGGGAGCCATAGGAGCGGAGGTGGCCAATGCGGCAGCAGCCCTCGGTATGGAGGTGCTCGGCTATGATCCGTTTATCTCTGTCAGCGCAGCCTGGATGCTTTCCAGGGATGTGCGCCATATCACGGATATCGACACCCTCTACAGCGAGTGCGATTATATTACCGTTCATGTGCCGCTTCTGGATTCCACCAGAGAGATGATTGGCAGGGAGAGCATCGGAAAGATGAAGGACGGTGTGGTAATCCTGAATTTTGCCAGAGATCTGCTGGTAAATGACGCCGATATGAAGGAGGCGCTGGCATCCGGAAAGGTGAAGCGATATGTGACTGATTTTCCCAATCCCGCTGTTATGGAGATGGAGCATGTGATTGCGACGCCGCATCTGGGGGCATCCACGGAGGAGTCAGAGGATAACTGCGCAGTTATGGCTGTAAAGGAGCTGATGGATTATCTGGAAAATGGCAATATCCATCATTCCGTTAACTATCCTGACTGTGATATGGGTGTGTGCGCCTCCGTGAGCCGGGTGGCTCTGCTCCACAGGAATATTCCTAACATGATCGGCCAGATTTCAGCTATCCTGGCCGCAACGGATATGAATATCGCCAACATGGTCAACAAGAGCCGTGACAAATATGCCTACACACTGATCGATCTGGAAACAGAGGTAGACCGTGAAACGATTGAAAAACTGAAAAAAATCAGCGGAATGAAGCGTGTCCGGGTGATCCGGTAGACTTTCCGGTCAGGAGAGAGCAGTCCGGAGGCGCGTTAAGATACTGTTAAATCCATAGGCGGGTCTGTTGACAGAGTATTTTGCGTGTGATATTGTCCACTGTGGAAATTTGAGGAAAGTGGATAGGTAAAACACAATGGAACAGAAGAGAAATGCAGAGCTTTTCAGGCTCAACGGAAAGCCGTCCTTCGGACTTGCGTTTCCCCAGGCAATGCAGCATGTCCTTGCCATGCTTGTGGGAAATATTACTCCTCCTATGCTGATTGCAGGAACCTTAGGCCTCCCGCCGGAGGAGGAAATTATGCTGACGCAGGCTGCCATGATTATCGGCGGCATCACCACCCTGCTTCAGCTTTACCCTGTCTGGGGATTTGGAATGGGACTTCCAAGTGTAATGGGCGTTGCCTTTGCGTATATGCCGATTCTGACGATGATTGGAACTCAGCATGGGATTGCCGCTATCTTTGGCTCACAGCTTGTGGCCGGGTTTCTGTCGATTTTTATCGGTATGTTTATGGGGAAACTGCGTAAATTTTTCCCTCCCATTGTCAGCGGAACCGTTGTTTTAAGTATTGGTCTGTCCCTCTACAAGACGGCCATCACCTACATGGGCGGCGGTTCCGGAGCACAGGCAGACGGGACTTTTGGCTCCGGCCGGTTCTGGATTCTGGCTGCCGTGACACTGGCAGTCACCCTCACATGCAGCCTGCTGGGAAAGGGATATGTTAAGGTATCGGGAATGCTGATAGGAATTGCCGTGGGCTATGTGATTGCCCTTGCAATGGGAAATATTGTCAGCTTCGGCGAGGTGGGGCAGGCAGGCTTCTTTGCCCTGCCAAGGCCGTTTTACTTTGGACTTGAGTTCCCGCCGGATGCCATTATTATGATGGTTCTGATGTATGTGGTTCAGGCTGTACAGACGATCGGCGATGTGTCCTCCACCGCTATGGGCGGCTTTGGAAGAGAGGCCACGGATCGGGAGCTGGGCGGTGCGATTAAGGGGCAGAGTATCTGCGGTATGATCGGAGCCTGCATCGGCGGTCTGCCTACGGATCCATACAGCCAGAACGTGGGCCTTATCTGTACCACGAAGGTAGTGGCAAAAAAGGTGTTCCTGATTGTGGGAGTGATTATGCTGGCGGCCGGTTTATGCCCCAAGTTCAGCGCGCTGATGGCGACGATTCCGCAGCCGGTACTAGGCGGAGCGACGGTGACAGTATTTGCGGCCATTACCATGTCCGGAATTCAGCTTTTGGGAGAGCAGCCTTTAAACTACAGGAATAAGATGATTGTGGGAATTGCTCTGGCAGTTGGTCTTGGAATTGACAGTGTGCCCTCTGTCCTCCAGTTCTGCCCGCAGCTTGTCAAAAATATTTTCGGCAGCTCCCTGATGGTATCCTTCCTGATTGTATTCTTCCTGAATCTGATTGTTCCGGAAGATAACAGTGCCGAGTAGTGGCCGGGAAAGGCGGATTTTACTGAAACAGATCTGGCGGGCCAAAGCTGAGAAGCGGCTCTTTAATACAGTATGGGCTGGCAGGAAGCGGAATCCGCTCAGAAGAAAGCCGGCGCATGGTGATTGTGTGATCTCCATGCGCCGGCTTTCTTACTCTGCTGTCCCGGTCTGGATAGCTGTGACAGAGGGATCCTTCATTTCATAGACCCGTGACCACTCCTTTGTTCCTTCTACCTTGGCGGTCTCGGAGCGGTTGACGGACAGGAATTTTACCAGCTCATAGCAGTCCACCCAGATCTCATTGTTTCCCTCTTTCTGGGATTCGTCAAAAATCAGCTGAAGACCGAAGTGGAGATGTGTCTTGTCAATATTGTTGGTATTTTCCGAAGCGCTGTAGCCGGTGCGTCCCATGTATCCGATCACGTCGCCGGCGGTCACGATGCTCCCCTCGCTCAGAGCGCTCTGGTAAGGGTAATCCTTGCGCAGGTGGGCGTAATAGTAGTACCGCTTTTTGTCAAAGCTGCGGATTCCGATCCGCCAGCCTCCGTACTGATTCCAGCCAAGAGATTCTACATAGCCGGATTCCACTGCAATAATGGGCGTGCCTGTCTGCCCCATCATATCGTGCCCCAGATGCTTCCGGCTGTAGCCGTAGGAGCGGGAAACACCAAAGTCATTGTAGTCGGAGTAGGGGAAATTTTTGGCAATCGGAAGGAAGGCCTTCAGGCCGTATTTTGTCACCCATACCTTTTCAGGTGCCGTGCTCTGACCGTTCTCATGTCCTGTCTCTGTCTGGCCGGCTGCCGGGTCTGACTCGTGGATCTGGGCGTCTGCCAGGGCAAAGGGGGGAGCTTCAGAGGCCGGTATTTCGATTTCATAATACCCAACCATTCCGCCGAGAACTGCCGTATAAGCTTCCAGGTAATAGGGGTAATATTTCATGGATCCAGTGAGCTGTTCCATAGAGGCACCGCTTTGAAGGCTTGCCGCCGCCTCATCCATGTCGCTCTCCCTGTAATTGGAAAAATCCCCTCCGTACTTTGCACCGAGATAGGCCAGAAGCTCAATCCAGTTCAGGTGAATCTGCTGCTGGCAGGTATCTACATCATAGCGGAAGGCTCTGGTCAGCGCTTCCTGGGGCACATTAAAATCCACCCATTTGATGTAATCCTTCTGCTGGCCTGATTCTGTCTCCTCTGCTCCCGGAAGCAGAGAGAGGAGATTCGAGAGGGCAGGAGATGCAGGGCTTGATTTTATGTACCAGCATCCCATCAGGATACAGAAGGCCAGAATCTCGGCTGCTATGAGGAGCCGGGTGCGTCTGCGGAAAAAGAAAAGCAGAATCCGTTCATAAGTATCAGAAATTCGTTTCCATGCTCTGTGCAAGGACATCCCTCCAATAAAAGAGCCGGAAAACGCTTCGTCCGGCCGAAAATGCTTACTATAATCATATGAGGACATGGCTCCGCTTATGACAAACCGTGACATTCTGTTTTTTTCTATGGTATAATGACCGCAGAGCGGGCATTATACCAGCGCCGTGAAGATAGATAAAGGAGATAGAAACAATGGAACTGATCAGAGAACATTGTACAGAAAAGAAAGAAAATACAGAAGGACAGAGAGAAAAGAAGACCGGTGCTGAGCAGAAGACAGGCGCTGCAGGTTTTAGAGAAGCTCTTGGAATCCGGATTATCGAGACAGGCGAAGGGTTTGCCAGGGGAGAGATGGAGGTAAAGGAATGGCATCTGAATCCCCTTGGGATCATTCATGGCGGCTGTCTGTTTTCGCTGGCAGATACCGTGTCAGGGGCTGCCATTATGGGCCATGGGCACAGAGTGACAACAGTAAACGGTTCAATTAACTTTCTGCGCCCGGGAAAGCCCCATGGAAAGATGACGGCAGAAGCCAGAGAGGTAAAGTATGGGAGGACCTTTTCCGTCTGTGACTGCCGGATTTTCGACGACAGGGAAAAGCTGGTAGCTACGACCACAATGACCTTTTACCATCTGACGGATCAGAACACCCCTCAGAGAGAACAGCAGCAGAAGGAGAACAGAGAAAAGTAGGGGTTCTTCCGTCATGATTCTGGATAGATCCGGATGGGATTGAGCCGGAGAAAGAACCCTAAAGGCTCAGAACTTCCCCGTCGTCCGGTACAAACAGGTTTCCGCTGTAGTAATTTTTCCCCTCTTCTGTGTAGAGAATCCTGCGGCGGCTGAGATTCTTCTCCTCCGTGTGCCAGAGCACCAGATTTGGAATATTCAGCCGTTCGGCCAGCTGGCAGGCTTCCCGGACAGTGCTGTGGTGCTTCTCGTAAGGGGAGAACTGTTCCCTCTCCCTGTAGAGGCAGAAGGCCTCGTGGAGGAGCCACCAGCTGTCCCTGACATAAGGCTCACACAGCTCATTGAATGGCTCATCTCCCGTACAGGTGAGCTTTTTTCCGTTTTTCAGCACAGCAGTAAAACCGAACTGTCTGGCTTTCGTAGAGTGGATATCAAAAAAAGTGACCGGATAGCCGAGAATCTCCCGCGTTTCCCCGTCAGCCACGGGTATCAGAAGGATTCTGCCGCCGATTAAGTCACAGAACTTTTTCTGCAGGGTCAGTCGGCAGATGGTTTTTATGGTTTCCACAAGGCCGTCATGGCAGTAGATGGAGAGTGTTCCTTCATAGCTGCCCTGTTTCATCTGTGCGCCGATCATGCGCACCATCCAGACGATGCCTAACAGGTGGTCGGTGTGCTCATGGGTAATAAAAATGTGGTGGATGTGGGGGAGAGGCACATTCATGCGTTCCAGGATTCCGAGAATCCCGTTTCCTCCGCCGGCGTCCACCATGAAGAATTCTTCCTGGGGATCACGGTCCGGTACGGAAATTTCAGTCCGGATGGCAAAACAGGTATTATAGCAATGGGTGACTGCGGCATTTCCTGTGCCGAATACGTACAGCTCCTCAGAGGGAGAGACGGCTTCATTAATCATATAGTTTCCTCCTTGGTTGGAATTTAGAAGCGGAAGTTTTCAGGAACCTCTGCTGTGTCTCTTCCGGCTGTCCGGTCAGACGTTTCACAGGGTTTCTGCCTTCTATTATAGCAGGACAGCAGGGGAGTGGGAAGAACAGTTTACAGCATTTTCAGGGCTGGCTAAAAGAATGAATTTGTGATACTATTATTCTGTCAGAAAAGCAGTGTAACGGCAGAATGTTAGGAGAATCATATACATGAGAAAAGCAGAATTTTTAAAGGAGCTGGAGGCGTCGCTGAGCGGGGAAATTCCGGCAGGCGCAGTTTCGGAAAATCTTCGCTACTATGATAACTATATTTCACAGGAGGTGGCGGGGGGACGCTCAGAGGCTGAGGTGATTGAAGAGATAGGGAGCCCCCGTCTCATTGCAAAGACGATTATAGATACCAGCGGAGCCGGGGAGTATGAGAGCCAGGAGAGCTCCTATTCCGGATACAGTTCCCAGGGATTTGGCCGGGAATACGACACAGCCTATGGCAGACAGGAGGAACGGCGCACAGGCTTCCATTATTTCAATTTGAACAAGTGGTACTGGAAATTCCTGATTTTCGCAGTTGTGCTGCTGGTGATGATCACAGTGCTGTCTGTAATCGGAGGGATTTTTGCCCTTCTGTTCCGCTATGCGACTCCGATTCTGATTATCCTTTTGATCTGGTCGCTGTTTCGGAGTTCGCGAAGGTGACACAGATTTCAGAGGGCTGACAGGGGCAGATAGCGTTCGGCTTCCCCCATATGGGGCAGGAAGCGAAACGAACGGGGGAAAGTTCAGAACAGACTGAGAAAATGGTATCAGACTGGCCGGCGAAGAGAGCCGGCCTTTTTTGCGGAGAGGAGAGGACAGCGTGTATGGCTAAGCTGCAGATAGGTAAAAGCATGGAAACGAATAGGACAGGCACAGCAGAAAAACAGGATTCTGTGCTCCAGAAACCGGTGATTCTGGGACTTCTGGCAATTTTCTGCTGTGCACTCTGGGGAAGCGCATTTCCGGGAATCAAGATCGGATATCAGCTGCTGTCGATTCCCTCCGGGGACCAGGGAAGTCAGATTGTATTTGCGGGATACCGTTTTTTTCTGGCAGGCCTTCTGGTTCTGTTCATCGGAAGCCTTGCTGAGAGAAGGCCTCTTGTCCCATCCGCGAAAGCTGTGACTAAGATCGTGAAGCTGTCTATGCTTCAGACCGTGCTCCAGTATACATTTTTTTATCTGGGCGTGGCGAATACCAGCGGAGTCAAGGGCTCTATCATTGTGGGAGCCAACAGCCTGTTTGTGATATTGATTGCGGGACTGCTGTTTAAACAGGAGCGGCTGACAGGAAATAAGATTCTGGGCTGCGCTGCGGGACTGGCAGGTGTGGCCGCTGCGAATCTGGGGCAGGGAGGGATGGAATTTTCCTTCCGGCTTTCAGGAGAAGGTTTTGTGCTGTGTTCTTCTCTGTCTTATGCGTTTTCCACTGTCTTTATGAAGCGGTATTCCAGAGAGGAGGACCCAATAATGCTCAGCGGATGGCAGTTTCTGTTGGGCGGCCTGCTTCTCACAGCATTCGGTCTTCTGCTCGGGGGGAAGCAGGGCAGCTTTCATGCTGCTTCTGCGGGAATTCTCATCTATCTTGCGTTTGTGTCGGCTGCCGCTTACTCTGTCTGGGGCCTTCTTCTCAAATACAATCCTGCTTCACGGGTGGCGATCTATGGATTTATGAATCCCGTCATAGGCGTTCTTTTGTCAGCCCTCCTTCTGCATGAGGGAGGACAGGCATTCAGCCTGAAAAATCTGGCTGCTCTGATTCTCGTATGTGCAGGAGTGGTAATTGTCAATGGAAAGAAGGAGGAGATGTAGGGCGTCTGTCTGCTCTTAAAAAATATTCGGGTACAGGGGAAGGAGCTTTCCGGAGGGGCAGGGACCAGCAGCGATGCAGGCGAAGCGGCGGGTGGGGAGTTCCTTCCCGCTTCCTATTGAAAGCGGACAGATGACGGCTGGAGATAAAGACGGAGCAAATGTGATTCTGACTGAAAATAAGAACGAAAAATCAAAAAAGAGGGAACTCCCTGGTGTCAAACTGATAGGGATTCCCTCTTTTACAAATGTTTCTTTCGTTTTCCGTACTTTACGGCGCTTCCCCCTGCGCTGCCCAGAAAATTCAGAAAAAGCTTGCTGTCTGTATTCTGTAAAAGCACATTCGGGGGAAAAGCAGCGGCTATGCGATTTTAAGTACCATAACCCGCTCATTGTGATTATTCCTCTCCCCGGTGTAGGCAAAGCCAAAGTGGTGATAAAGGGCTGAGGCACTGAGGTTATCATCTGTGATGCTCAGATAAATATGTTTGCGGTGATACTTTTTCCACAGCTTTTTCAGAAGATCCATAAGGGCTGCTTTTCCGTAGCCCATACTCTGATAACGGCGGTCAATGAGAAAGCGATTAAGCCACAGCCGTCCGAAGGGGAGATATTCCCAGAACAGGCCGTACATGGCGAAGCCGATGAGGACATTTCCGTCATAGATGCCCACAGCGTGCCAGCAGGAATGGGAATTTGCCTCAGACAGACAGTCCTCGATTGATTCGATGAATCTCTTCTGGTCTTCCCTGAGTTCAAGATTCAGGATTTCCTTCCGGTTTTCTTCAGTGACCGGTTTAAACTGTAGTTCCATAATTCCTCCTGTACAATCAATTTGCGGAAAAATTTCGTATGGGACTTCAGACGGCAGAAACAGAGATCTCTGCTGCCTGGAATCATCCAACAGCAAATATCAATATACAAGACAGCTTAGAATATTGCAACCAAAATCTGACGGCTTTACAGAATTGTAACAGGGAGCCGGGTTCTCATCTCTCTTTTCAGACTGCTCAGCGAGAGAATACTGCCAAACAGAGAGGAGGGAGAGCTACAATCCAGACAGACTGAAACAGCCAGTTACAGGTTCTGCTGGGACCTGAAAAGCAGGGAAAGACGGACTCTTCGCCTGACAGGAACTGCTCTGCAGGCTGGGAGATGCTTCCTGAACAGAAATTTCCCAAAGAGAAGGGACAGCCCTTCCGTAAGAGGGAAGGCAAGCCATATGCCATCAAGTCCGAACAGCTCGGCCATGAGAACTGCCAGAGGCAGGATTCCCGCAGCGCCGCGGAAGGAAGACAGACACAGGGAAGCCTTCTGACAGCCGGAAACGCTGAGCAGGGAGGCAGTCAGAAGATTTATCCCTGCAAACAGAAAGCCGATAAAGTAAAGCCTGATTCCGCGGGCAGCCATTGTCTGGAGGGCGGCGTCTCCTGCGCTGTTGAAGATTCCGGCCAGCCGGGGGGAGAACAGAAGGGCTGAAAGAGCCGCGGCAGCTCCCAAAAAAGCGGCCAGAGTGGCCCCGCGGTGCTGAATCTCAGATACGGCCGGACGCTCTCCTGTTCCCAGGAACTGGCTGAGAAGAGGCTGGATTCCCTGGGAAATGCCTGTAAAGACAGCCATGGTCACAAGGGCCAGGTTGGCAACGATTCCATAGGCTGCGACGCCTGTGGTTCCTCCGTGGCGCAGCACCAGAAGATTGAAGACACCCAGGATGACGCCGGAGGAAAATTCATTGATGAAGGCAAAACCGCCCAGGCCTGCCATATCTGCAAGCAGCCTCGGGCAAAGGGCGAACCGAGTCAGCCGGAAGCGGCCTCTGTTCCTCAGCATGTAGAAGGAAGAAACAGCAGTGCCGATAACCGGCGCCAGTCCGGTGGCCAGGGCTGCGCCGTAGATTCCCATATGAAGAGGATACATAAAAAGCCAGTCCAGAAAGATATTGGAAAGGCTTCCGGCCAGCATGGCAGTCATGGCTGTGCGGGGGCTGCCGTCATTTCTCACAAAGACGATGAAAATGTGGTTTATGATAAAAAACGGAGAGAAGGCCAGTACTGTACGGAGATATACAGAGCAGGACTCCAGCAAACAGGGGTCCGCGCCCAGAAATCTGGCCAGACTGTCGGAAAAGAAGAAGCCAAGTCCTGCAAGCAGAAGGCCGCAGAAAATGCCCCAGGCAGCTGCAAGAGTAAAGGTGCGCCTGGCTTCTGTCTCCATATTTCTGGCACGGCAGATGGAGCAGCGGGCGGCTCCGCCGACTCCCAACATCATGCCGATTCCATTGAGAAAGCCGAATACGGCAATAGCAAGATTCAGCGCTGCCAGCCCATCAGCCCCGAGCCGGTCTGAAACGAAAAAGGTGTCAGCCAGAATATTTCCGGACAGGCCAAGCATCCCGAGAATATTGAGTGAAACGTATCTGGAAAACTGTTTTGCTCTGTTTTGTGTCATAAAGAATCCCTCCCGGTAACGTGAACTGCGTCATTCATTTCGGTTATAAAGAGTTGTGGCTGTGAGCAAAAAAGGCGCCTGGATACATTCCTTCTAAGACCTACGGAATATATTCAGGCGCCTGTGTTGTGCGCTGCCCGGTGGCAGCGGCAAGCGTGTTCTGTCTGCTGTTCTGGAGAAAGGATAGCACAGTAAAACGGCATCTGTCAAGATTTCGTGAAACAAAACCTGTATTTGGCAGAAACCAATTAAAGAGCAGAGGGGACGCGGGAGAATGTTTCCCTTTACAGAGGAGAAAATAGCTGTTAGAATGAAGCGGTATGAGCGTCAGATAGTTCCGGAAAGGGAAATCTGGCGCTTAAAGGCGTGTGCTCCGGCAGAAAACGGGAGAGGATGAAAAACAGATAAGAATCAGACAGAAACCGTCATGGGACAAGGAGAATAAAAAGTATGTATATTATAGCAGGACTCGGAAATCCGGGTGAAAAGTATGACAATACCCGCCACAATGCGGGCTTTCTGACAATTGATGCACTGGCAGAGCGATATGGGATTGACGTGAGGGAGAAGGCACACAAAGCTCTGATTGGCAGGGGAGTGATTGAGGGGAAGAAGGTAATTCTTGCCAAGCCCCAGACCTACATGAATTTAAGCGGGGAGTGTATCCGGGCTCTGGTGGAGTACTACAAGGTGGAGCAGGAGGAGCTGATTATTATTTTCGACGATATCAGCTTAGAGCCGGGACAGCTTCGCATCCGCAAAAAGGGAAGCGCAGGAGGCCACAACGGGATCAAGAGTATCATCGCCCATCTGGGAACCCAGGAGTTTACAAGAATCAAGGTGGGAGTAGGGGAGAAGCCGCCCAGAATGGATCTGGCAGACTATGTGCTGGGCCGTTTTGCAAAGGAAGAGCAGGATACCATGCGGGAGGCCTTTGAGACTGCCGCCAAGGCGGCCGTCACCATTATGACAGAGGGGGCGGACGCGGCCATGAACCAGTATAATGGATCAAAGAAGAAAGAAAAGGCAGAGGCAAGGGGAGAATCAGCCGGAGTCTGCTGACGGGCGGACAAAAAAGCTGCCCAAACAGGCAGGAGCTGTGAAGGCGCGCGAAAAGTGGGCCATGGAAATACGGCATATCAGGCAGAGAGCCAGGAGGGATGAGAATGGGAGTAATATTTGCAAATCCGCTGGAAGAGCTGGTGGAGTTTCAGGAGTTGAACCGGGATCTGGAACAGGGAAAGGGGCCCCTTCAGGTCAGCGGGTGTGTGGATTCCCAGAAGGCTCATCTGATCAGTGAGACGGCGGGAAGTCTCAGGTGGAAGCTGATTGTGACCTATGACGATTCCAGAGCCAGAGAGATCTATGAGGACTACAGGACCTTTGATCCGGCGGTGTTCCTCTATCCGGCCAGGGATCTGCTGTTTTACAGTTCCGATATCCATGGAAACCTGCTGACGCGCCAGAGGATGCAGGTATTCAAGCATCTGATGGAGGACGAGTCAGGAACGATCGTGACAACGGTGGACGGGCTGATGGACCGTCTTCTGCCGCTTTCCGAGATACAAAACAGCCGGATTACCGTTACTTCGGGGGAGAGCCTGAAAACGGAGGAGATGAAGGAAGCGCTGTCAGGGCTGGGCTACGAGAGAGTCGGACAGGTGGACGGAATGGGACAGTTTTCCGTGCGGGGCGGAATCATTGACATTTTCCCGCTGACCGAGGAGCTCCCCGTGCGAATCGAGCTGTGGGGGGATGAGGTGGATTCCATCCGAAGCTTTGATCCGGAAAGCCAGCGTTCGGTGGAGGAGCTGGAGCAGGTGGAGATCTGCCCTGCAACGGAGCTGCTGCTTGAAAAATCCCGGGT
>JAHZAR010000024.1:22073-32343 GCA_019423835.1 Clostridiales bacterium
GAAATGAAAAAGTATGGGAAGGCCCTGAGAGATCAGATGAAAAATGAGGAGGCCCACCGGATTGAGGGGCTGGTGAGGGAGCTGTCCGAGGAGATCAGAGAGGGCTTTAAGGTGCATGGACTGGGCGGCTTCATCCAGTATTTTGCCGAAAAAACCGTTTCCTTCCTGGAGTATTTCCCAAAGGAGGAGCTGGCCGTATTTCTCGATGAGCCTCTGAGAATCAAGGAGAAGGCTGAAGCGGTGGAACTGGAATTTCGGGAGAGCATGGCCCACCGGCTGGAGGGAGGATACCTGCTTCCCGGTCAGACAGACTTTCTCTATTCGGCAAAGACCACAGCCGCTATGATGTCAGGGAACCATACGCTTCTGGTGTCAGGGCTTGATCAGAGGATGACAGGCTTTCCTGTGAAAAAAAAGTACAGCATTGAGGCCAAGAGCATGGGCTCCTATCAGAACGGCTTTGAGATGCTGATCAAGGATCTGGCCAGGTGGCAGAAGGAGAAATACAGAACAGTCCTACTGACTGGCTCCCGGACAAGGGCCAGCCGTCTGGCCGGCGACCTGAGAGAGTACGGTCTGAAGGCCTATCTGCCGGATGAAGACGGCGGACAGGTGAAGGCCGGAGAGATTATGGTCACCTACGGAAACCTGCACCGGGGCTTTGGGTACCCGCTTCTGAAATTTGCTGTCATCACAGAGGGCGACATGTTCGGAAGCGGTCAGGGAAAAAAGAGAAAGAAGAAAAAGACGGCCTACGAGGGAAGGAAAATCCAGAGCTTTTCCGAGCTCTCCGTGGGAGACTATGTGGTACATGAAAACCATGGCCTTGGAATCTACCGGGGGATCGAGAAGATCGAACAGGACAAGGTGGTAAAGGACTATATTAAAATCGAGTACGCAGACGGCGGAAATCTCTATCTTCCGGCCACAAAGCTGGAGGGAATCCAGAAGTATGCGGGAGCGGACGCCAGGCGGCCGAAGCTGAACCGCCTGGGAGGAAGCGAGTGGAATAAGACGAAGACCCGGGTGCGGGGAGCGGTAAAGGAGATTGCCAGGGATCTGGTAAAGCTCTATGCCGCAAGGCAGGAGCAGGAGGGCTTCCAGTACGGCCCTGACACGGTATGGCAGAGAGAATTTGAGGAGATGTTTCCCTACGAGGAGACAGAGGATCAGCTGGAGGCCATTGACGCAGTCAAGAGAGACATGGAGAGCAGAAAGATCATGGATCGGCTGATCTGCGGGGATGTGGGCTACGGAAAGACGGAGATTGCCCTGAGAGCAGCCTTCAAGGCCATCCAGGAGGGAAAGCAGGTGGTTTATCTGGTTCCCACCACGATCCTGGCCCAGCAGCATTACAATACCTTTGTCCAGAGAATGAAGGATTTTCCGGTCCGGGTGGATATGCTGTCGCGGTTTCGCACGCCGGCAGAGCAGAAACGGACCCTGGAGGATCTGAAAAAGGGCTTAGTGGACGTGCTCATCGGAACCCACCGGGTGCTGTCAAAGGATGTGGAGTTCAAGAGCCTGGGACTCCTCATTATCGACGAGGAGCAGCGGTTCGGGGTGGCCCACAAGGAGAAGATTAAAAAACTGAAGGAAAACGTGGATGTCATCACCCTGACGGCGACGCCGATCCCCAGGACACTCCACATGAGCCTCATCGGAATCCGGGATATGAGTGTTCTGGAGGAGCCGCCGGTGGACCGTCTGCCGATTCAGACCTATGTGATGGAGTACAACGACGAGATGGTGCGGGAGGCCATCAGCAGGGAGGTGGCCAGAGGCGGGCAGGTGTACTATGTGTACAACCGGGTCAACAACATTGAGGAGATCGCAAACCATGTGGCCTCCCTGGTGCCCGATGCCCAGGTGACCTTTGCCCACGGTCAGATGAGGGAGCATGAACTGGAGCGGATTATGCTTGATTTTGTCAACGGCGACATTGACGTGCTCGTTTCCACCACGATTATTGAAACGGGGTTAAACATCCCCAATGCCAACACGATTATCATTCACGATGCAGACCATCTGGGGCTTTCACAGCTCTACCAGATCAGGGGACGCGTGGGACGTTCCAGCCGTACCTCCTATGCCTTTCTCATGTACAGAAGGGATAAGCTCCTCCGGGAGGAGGCGGAAAAAAGGCTTCAGGCTATCCGGGAGTTTACAGAGCTGGGCAGCGGAATCAAGATCGCCATGCGGGATCTGGAGATCCGGGGAGCCGGAAACATCCTGGGAGCAGAGCAGCATGGCCATATGGAGGCCGTGGGATATGACCTCTACTGCAAGCTGTTAAACGAGGCCGTTCTGGCGTTAAAGGGAGAGACCGAGGAGGGGGCAGAGTTTGAAACCACGGTGGACTGCGATATTGACGCCTACATTCCTGCCTCCTATATTAAAAATGAGTATCAGAAACTGGATATCTACAAGCGGATCTCAGGCATTGAGTCTGAGGAAGAATATATGGATATGCAGGATGAGCTGATTGACCGCTTCGGAGAGATACCGGGGCCGGTGGAAAACCTGCTGCGGGTGGCAGCCCTGAAGGCTCTGGCCCACAGGGCAGGGGTGACGGATGTATTCATCAACCGGCAGGAAGTAAGGCTTGTGATGTTTAAAAAGGCAGAGATTGATGTGACAGGTATTCCCGAGCTTATAGGAAAATACAAGGGTGATCTGAAACTGCGCCCCGGCGATGCTCCGGAGTTTCTCTATCAGGATCAGAGGAGCAAAAATAAGGACTGCATGAAAATGACAGAGAAGGCAAAAGAACTCTTGACAGAGCTCTGCAGTCTGTGCGAGAGGGCCAGGGAAAGCGCCGCCGGGAGAGAAGAAGAGCAGATACGGCCGGAAGGAACGGCATCAGATACAGGAAGCGGGAAACAGGGGGCATAAAGACAGAGAGGCGCTAAGAGGCAGAGTGAAACGTGAAGAGGCAGAGAAGGGCGCGAAGAAACAGAGAGAGTGGGAAGAAATAGGAGAGAAGCGCCGGGAGATGGAGAAAAGGCGTCAGGAGAGAGACAAGAGGCACGAATGGGAGGATACGGAATGGAAAAGGAAACGCAGGAGATCCGGCTGAATAAATTTCTCAGTGAGTCAGGATTCTGCTCCCGCCGGGAGGCGGACCGCCTGATAGAGGCGGGGAAGGTCCTGGTGGACGGAGCTGTGGCATCCATGGGGATGAAGATCAGGGAGGGACAGCAGATAGAGGCGGACGGGACTCTGATTTCAGGAAAAGACAGGCCTGTAGTGCTGCTGGTCAATAAACCCAGGGGAATTGTCTGTACTACCTCTGACCGGGACAGGGCAGAGAATATTGTGGATTTTATCGGTTATCCCCTGCGGGTGTACCCGGTGGGAAGGCTCGACAAGGATTCAGAGGGACTGATTCTGATGACCAACCAGGGGGAACTGGTGAACCGGATTCTGAAGGGAAGATACGGACACGAGAAGGAGTACCTGGTGAGCGTCGACCGTGAGATCACAGAACAGTTTCTGAACCGGATGAGGAAGGGAGTAAAGATTCTCGACACGGTGACGAGGCCCTGCACTGTGGAAAAAACAGGGGAAAAGTCCTTCCGCATTATACTGACTCAGGGGCTGAACCGGCAGATCAGGAGGATGTGTGAGGCTTTAGGGTACCGGGTAAGGACTCTGAAAAGAGTGAGGATTATGAACCTGCGGCTGGACGGCCTGAAGACAGGAGCGTACAGGGAGATTACCAAGGGAGAGTGGAGGGAGCTGACAGAGCTTCTGGAAGAAAAAGGGACTCAGAAAAAGTCGGAACAGAAAAAAGCGGAACAGAAAAATGCAGATCAGATAAAACCGTTCAGAGAAAAGCAGAACAGAAAAAAATAAGCCAGAGAAAAACAGGGAATCGGGACAGAGAGAGCCGGAAAAAGGCTGCCAGGGCTGGCCCTGGGGTATTGAATGAAAAAGAATAAAGCCGCAGACGCGTGGATGAAACAAGCTGAGCCATGCGCCTGCGGCTTTTCCTGTTTTGTCAGTATCTTTTTAGCAGTTCCCGCTTCTGAGAAACGGCTCCGGATGCTGCCGCTTCTGTATCCGCCCCAGGAAAGATGGGCCGCTTACCGGTCAGAGTCCCAGCTGTTATAGCTGATCACGGAGTCCAGCTCTTTTCGCTGTTTTCTGCGGGGAGCGCCCGGGTTGGCCGGATAGCCGACGGTAATGATCAGGCGCGCTGTCCTGTCAGAAGGAATATGGAAGGCGCTGTGCAGCCGCTCCTGGTTCATGGTGCCGATCATACAGGTTCCGAGTCCCAGGGAGGCAGCCTCGCAGCAGAGGGACATGGCGGCCATCCCTATATCCATCTGGGCGAAATGCTGGGAGCCGTAATGCTCGGCAACGCCGGGCTGAAGCTTTGCCTTCTCCTCACAGATGATAAAGAAAGCAGGAACCCTGTTTCCCCACGGACAGCCGTTTAAGCCGCCGTCCTCCAGACATTCGGTCAGCTGTTTCTTCGCCTCCGGCTCGTCAACGATGATGAAATGCCAGGGCTGAGAATTGCAGGCGCTGGGGCTTAAACGGGCTACATCTGCCAGGTGGGTGAGAAGCTCCCTGGAAACGGGGGCATCACTGTACACACGGCAGCTTTCGCGGATGTTCTGAAGTTCTTCAAATGCGTGAAAGATCATATGGGATTCTCCTTTTCATAAAAATAGAACGATTGGCAAGCTCTGGGGACACAGAAGGCAGCCGGGAGAGCAGAAGGAAGTTACTTTTATTTTACTCCCGGAAGGGGAGATTTGCCAGAGGATTTTTCGTGACAGACCGGACAGCTCAGACTGCCGCCGAGCGGCGGGAAGAACCGCGGCCCGGCTGTTTTGATGGCCCAGGGAGTCTGGAACCAGTGGTAAAATAAAACATCCCTTTCGGGATAATACTGTTTACCGGAGTCCACATTAATGTGGACAAAACATGGGATAGCCATGTGTTTCTCTTTACAGGCCCAATTGATACAATGAAGGAAATAATAGATAGAAAGGAAGAAATGAGAGAAAGACACGTAAAATTTATAAAATTACTGATGAAAAAAAATCAATTTATCCCTCTCCATATCTGTGCCAGAGAGCTGGGAGTATCCGAGAAAACCCTAAGGCGAGATATGGGGAGCCTGAACCGGGAGCTGGAAAGGGAGGGGGCGTTTATTGAGAGAAAAGCAGGCGTGGGCATCCGCCTGAACCTCGATGGGGCCGACAGGGCAGCTTTTTTTAACAACATGGCTCTCAGGGAGGCAGGGAGGACAGACCACCGCGGGATAGCCTGGGATCGAAATTCCAGGAGAATGGCTCTGGCGCTGAACCTGCTCCTGTATACAGATGAACCTGCCTCGCTCTCCGATCTGGCGTACAAATATTATGTGAGCAGGAGCAGTATTACAAAGGACTTAAAGGTACTGGAAGAATTCTTCAGCCGCCATGGCCTGAAGCTCATGAAATCGAAGCTGGGGACAAGGGCAGACGGGACGGAGCAGAATATCCGGAAGGCTCTGACAGAGCTGATTGTCATCCTGCTGGACGCATCCGGGCAGGAGGCAGGGGAGCGGGAAGCGGAGTCGGACATGATGATGACAATTCTGGACTGCTTTACGGAAGATGATCTGATCTGTGTGGAGAAAATTCTGAGGAAGGCAGAGGAGAGGCAGAATTACTATTTTGACGAGCTAGAGTACGGCCGCGTGTCGGTTGGTCTGCTGGTCATGATATACCGTATCAGAGAGGGATTTCCTATTCCGCCGGAAGAAGCAGGAGAGGATGGGAAGCACAGCGGAATGAACTGGGAGCTTGCAGGGCAGATTGCCGACGAGCTCACAAAAGTCTATGGTATGGAGATTTCTCACAGAGAACAGGCGGCTGTCGCGGCCTTACTTGAAACCACTCACCTGTCAGACTCATCTGCAGACTCCGACCAGGAGGAAGATACAGAGCTGTTGGAAGCCTTTGGGAGTGACTTTATTGACGCCTTTTCTGTCATCATGGAGGTAAATCTGCGGGAGGAATCAGGACTTTACCAGAATATTATGGCCCACATTGCCCTGATGCTGAAGCGTGTGAGGGCAAATACACCGGCCAGAAATCCGCTGACTGCACAGATAATGGAAGAGTATAGGGGAACGCTCAATGTATGCCGGATGATCTGCTGGATTCTTTCCAGAAAGTTCGGGCTGCCGGAAATCTGCATGGATGAGATTTGGTATCTGACACTCTATATACAGGGAGAGATCCTGGAAAAGGAGGAGAAGGCAAAGGTGCTTCTGGTGTCGAACCAGCAGAAGGGGATTGTCAACCTGATGCGGCATAAGCTGCTGACCCGCCATTCCAAGTGGGAGATTACGGAATGCAGCTATTATGGCTTTTTTGAGAAGGAACAGGAAACCTATGATTTTGTCCTGTCCACCCTCTTTCTGGATCCGAAGGAGTGCAGGATTCCCTATGCGTTCGTTTCACCTATGCTGAGTGCAGAAGACTGGAAGCATATTGAAGCTATGTCCCGCGATGCAAGAGAATTTCCTCAGAGATATCTGCAGAAGCTGGCAGGGACGGTGAATGATCTGAGGGATATTGGCTGCGAAGTAAGAGCTGTAAGCAGAGAAACTCCATTTTTGCCGGATCTTCAGTCAGTCTGTATCGAGGGGCAGAAAAGGATACGCTATCTCTATCTGTTCCGGCCTGAAGGGAGAAACAGCTGCCGTTTCGTGGCAGACTGCCTGTCCGGAAAAATCAGAGCTGTAGAATTTGAAATGGATAACTGGGATTTTATGCTGTTTGCATCAAAGCTGATTTACCTGCTGGGAAGCTGCAGGGATGAAATTCTGGACGAATTTTATGACTATTTGCTGCATGGACCAGGGGAAGAATCCCTGTGACCATAGGCAGAGGGGAGGAGAAGGATGTATAAAATTATTATTTTTACCCATGATGTGCTGGCAAGGGGACTTCTTGAGACGTCCCGCATTGTTATGGGGGAACAGCCGGACATTGAGACATACTCGGTGACTCTTGGCTGTGACCTGGGGGAGCTGAGGGAGCGTGTGAAAAACTCGATTGAAGATTCAGAGAGGGAGGGCCAGGAGGTGCTTGTGCTTACGGATCTGATGTACGGCACACCGTTCAATATGATGGCAGAGCTTCAGGAAACCCATTGTTTCTCACATATTACAGGGATAAATCTGCCCATGCTTCTGGAAGCCATTAACAGACGGCAGGAACCCCTGTCAGAGAGAGCTGACGGAGAGCTTGTGAAGGCAGCTAAAAACAGTATTTTTGACTGCCGAAAGTTTTTAGGCGCAATCTGACCGGCAGCCGGGCGCTGAAAAGACAAATATGGCAAGACAGCAGAAAGAGATGGAAGAAGGAAGCACAGGAGAAAACAGATAATAGGAATGAAGGCGGAAAAGAAAGGTGGAAGGAAGAATGAGGAATATTGTGCTTACAAGGATTGACGATCGCCTGATCCACGGCCAGGTGGTGACGGCCTGGATCAGAAGATATCCGATTAACAGAATTCTGATCGTGGATGACGAGCTGTCAAAAAACAGACTGATGGAGCGAATTTACAGAGCAGCGGCTCCGGTTGGGACAGAGGTGCTCATCAAGCCGGTACAGGAGGCGGCAGCCTTTCTCCGGGAGGATGGGGAGAGAGGAGAAAATATTCTGATTCTGGTGAAGGTTCCCCAGGTGATAGAAGCACTGCTGGAAGAACAGGTGGAAATAAAGAAGGTGATACTGGGAGGAATGGCAGCCGGAAAGGGGCGAAAAACCTTTATCAGAAATGTGTCAGCCAGCAGGGAGGAGACAGAGTGTATGAGGCGCATGTCAGAGAGAGGAATCGAGCTGAGCTATCAGCTTGTGCCGGATGAGAAGGAGACGGATCTGAAAAAACTGCTGTAGAGGAGGAAGAGATGGGGGATAAAAGTTACTTAAAATCATTTTCCAGAGAGGAGTATCTGGCCCATGTGGGAAAACTGCAGAGACGCATGGAGGAAGAGGGACTGGACCTGCTTCTGCTGTCATCGCCGGAAAATATCTATTATGCCACAGGATACCGTTCCTGGTATACCTCAAGTCTGTTCCGGCCGGTATTTGTCTTTGTACCGGTGAAGGGGGAGCCGGGGATCTATCTGAGGATTCTTGAGAAAACCACGGTGGAGAATACAAGCTGGTGCCCCAACATTTACTGCTCCGGCTCCCCGGAGAGAAGGCTGGGAAAATTAAACGCCGCAGATCCGAAGGATGCCCTGAGACAGTTTATCTGCTCCCTTGACTGCACGGTAAAGCGGGTTGGCCTGGAAGCCGGGGACGGCCTCCACTACTTCTGGTCTCTGAACCTTCTGAAGGAGCTTTCAGAGGAGTTTCGGGGACAGCTTGACTTCTGCGACGGAACGCGGGCAATTCAGAGGGCGAGAATGATCAAGACCGAATGGGAGACGGATCGGATCAGGACGGCGGGCTATGTGACAGAGCGGGCGATTGTGGATACGTTCCGGGAGATAAGGGCAGGCATTACGACGGAGAAGGAGATTGCCAGGGGCATCGCATCGAAAATGGCTGCCGGGGGAGTCGATCGGATTTCTTACCTGACGGTCAACTCAGGAACCGACAAGTACAGTACCTTTAACAGCTACGCCACAGACCGGGTGGTGAGAGAGGGGGAGATTGTGCTTGTGGATATCAGCGGTCACATCGACGGCTATGCCTCGGATCTGACACGAACCATGTACCTGGGAAAACAGCCGCCTGAAGCCTTCCGGGAAATGGCAGGAATTGCCAGAGAGTGTGTCCATGAGGGATTCCGTGCTCTGAGGCCGGGAAGGCCGGTGAGAGAGGTCAGTGATGCGGTAGAGGAATATTTGAGAAATGCCAGGTATGGAAGGGAAGTGCTGCACACAAGCGGCCATGCCATCGGACTGAATGTGACAGAATATCCCAATATTACAGGCTCTGAGGAGGAGCTCGTACAGCCGGGAATGGTATTTGCCATTGAAAACGGTGTATACCCCTATGACAGGGAGCAGGGAGCCTCCTCTATCTGGATTTCATTCCGGATGGAGGACGAGGCCCTGGCCACAGAGGGTGAGGCGAAATGGCTCTCCGGACCCGGACATGCCCTGTATACATATGAGGACTTTGTGTAGAAAGAAAAGACGCGGAAAGACAAAGAGAGGGAGGGTTACTGAATGATTATTATTAAGGCGCTGCTGCTGGCTGTCACGGCCAATCTGGCCAGCGGAAGGGTTTGGAGCCCGATTACATGGCCGTTTTGTTACCCGTTAATTAATGGAACCATAGTAGGTATTATTCTGGGAGATCCCCTTTTGGGACTTATGGCGGGAGCCACCATCAACCTGGCCTACATCGGCTGGATCTCTGCAGGGGGAACGATGCCGTCCAACATCGGAATTGCAGGCGTGTACGGGACAGCCATCACGGTGCT
Source organism: Clostridiales bacterium (assembly GCA_019423835.1). Taxonomy (GTDB): domain Bacteria; phylum Bacillota; class Clostridia; order Lachnospirales; family Lachnospiraceae; genus Otoolea. The sequence continues at coordinate 31,527 of JAHZAR010000024.1, forward strand.
TGCCAAGGCGTCTCCAGAGCTGGGCATTACACTGGCCATCCCCATCGGCCTTCTGGGAGTCCTTCTGTGGAACCTGCAGATGACGCTCAATGTGTTCTGGGTACACCGTCTTGACAGCAATGCGGAAAAGGGAGAGATCAACAAAATTTTCTTTAATGCCTGGCTGTTTCCGCAGCTTACCTGTCTGGCAGTCAACGGATTTCCGGCCTTTATCCTGATGTTTTTAGGCGGAGACTTCTTTACAGAGCTTCTGGGAAGGATTCCCGAGTCCTTCGTCAATGCCCTCAGTGTGACGGGAAATATTCTCCCGGCGGTGGGAGTTGCCATGCTGCTCAACTATCTGGGAAAGAAAAAGGTCTTCCCGTTCTTTGTCATCGGCTTCTTCCTTGCAACCTATCTGAATCTGCAGATTATGCCGATCGCTATTTTCGGAGCCTGCCTGGCTCTTCTCAGCTATTATGGGGGACAGGAGAGCGGGAAATATAACTTTGAGGCAGAGGAAGGCTGGGCAGCCAGGGAAACGGATACGGAGGAAGGCGGCAAAGAAAAATCAGGAAAAGAGGGACTGTCGGTACGTCTCAGGCGCTCAGATCTCATCAAGCACTGGCTTATCGGCCTGGGAGCTGAGGTTGGCTATAACTATGAGAGGATGCAGGCGTCCGGAAATGTTCTGGCCATGGTTCCCATTATCCGGAGGCTTTATAAAGATCCCAAGGATATCAGCGATGCCCTGAAGCGCTATCTCGTATTTTTCAACACAGAGCCGTCTTTTATCGGCAACGTGATCCCCGGCATCTGCGCTTCTCTGGAGGAAGAG
>JAHZAR010000025.1 GCA_019423835.1 Clostridiales bacterium
GACCGTTTTTCGGTCATTATACCATATCCTCCGGATATGCTATCTCTCCGAGGGATGCGCACTCGCCGCATTGGTGTTTTGCCTCCCTTCGGGCGACTGCGGCTCGGCGCTGGTATAATGACCGTTTTTCGGTCATTATACCATAGATTTCTCATTTGGGACAGGTGGAAACGGGTGTGCGGACAAAAGGCTTTGCGCGGAAAGTAAATGGATGCTATACTATTACGAGATACAAAGGCCTTGCCTCTAAGGCAGGATTAAGGATTTATTCGACAAATTTCTGCTGTTATTTTATTGAATTTATCACAGGAAAGGAACAGGTGCTTGACTATGAAACCATATGAGCAGTACAGAAACAGAGGGCGCCGCGGCGGCAATGACGGCGGCGGCAGAGACAGGGAGGGGACAGGAGAGCGTATTTTTACGCCGGACAGACCCAGGGTTTTAAAGAGTTCCGAGGAGCTCAGAACCCTCCTTCTGTCAATTGACAGGAGAAGCTACCCCGCCTACAAATCTCTTGCAGGGTTCTACCGTTTTCCCGGCTTTCAGCTCTCCATCGACCATGTACAGGGCGATCCCTTTGCCTCCCCTTCTCATCTGAGCGTGTTTGTGCCCCACAAAACTGCGGGGTTTGAAGCCTCCCTCTATGAAACAGACATGAGAAAGACAGCCCTGGAGGACTATCTCATCCGCCAGTTCGGCAAAGAGGCAGCCCGCTTCAATTTTCAGGCAAAGGGTTCCGGGAAGAGCGGCCTGATCTCTGTGACCCGCTGCGGCCAGGAAATTCTCTCCCGGACTGCCTGTGAGATACGGGAGGACGGCATCTGGCTTCGCTTCCACGCAGGCTTTCCTGCCAATGGCCGCACGATAAATGCCAGGGAACTTGAAAAGATCCTGTTTGACTTTATTCCTGCCTGCGTGAAGAGATCGTTAATGGCGGCTTCCCTGCCGGCCGGTGATATCGGAAGGAGGGCTGAGCTTGCCGACGATCAGGAGTATATCCGGGCTGAGCTGAAGAAGAGAGGACTTGCCGCCTTCGTGGCAGACGGCTCCATTCTCCCAAGGCAGAGCGGGGTTTCCGATCTTCCTTTAAGGGAGAGCGTTGCCTTCCAGTCCCCGGAGAGCCTTCGTGTTACCCTCTCTCTTCCCCACAGGGGAGAACTGTCCGGCATGGGCATTCCCAAGGGAATTACGCTGATTGCAGGCGGCGGCTACCACGGAAAATCTACGCTTTTAAAGGCTCTGGAAATGGGCGTTTACAACCATATCGCAGGGGACGGCAGGGAGTATGTGATCACCGACTCTACCGCCTTAAAGCTGAGGGCAGAGGATGGGCGCTATATTGAGGATACAGACATCTCCCTGTTTATCAATGACCTGCCGAACGGAAAGGATACCACCCACTTCACCACAGAGGACGCCAGCGGCTCCACCTCCCAGGCGGCCGGAATTGTGGAGGGCATTTTCTCCGGCTGCCATGCCTTTCTCATCGACGAGGATACCTCTGCCGCCAACTTCATGGTACGGGACGAGCTGATGCAGAGTGTCATTCACAGAAAAAAAGAGCCGATCACCCCGTTTATTGAGAGGGCAAGACAGCTTTTTGACGAGCTGGATATCTCCACCATCCTGGTGGCAGGAAGCTCCGGCGCCTTCTTCCACATTGCCGACACAGTGATCCAGATGGACAGCTACCGTCCCGTGGACATCACAGAGAAGGTACGGGAAACGCTGAAGGCCTTCCCTTCTCCGGTGAAATCCTCCGAGGCCGTGCCTGCCTTCCGGATGCCGGATTCTTCCCGCCCGTACCGTGTAAACGGGAAGCGGATTGCCGATGCGAAAGTGAAGTTCTTCGACAGAGATTCCTTCTCCATCGACAAAAATACGGTAAATCTCCACTATGTAGAACAGATAGCTGATTCTGAGCAGACTGCAGCTCTCGCCTATATCCTGCGCTATGCCTGCTGTGAGCTTGCCGACGGCCGGAAAAATATCACGGAAATCATGGAAGAGCTGGAACGCATGTGGGATTCTGAAGGCTTCTCCTCCTTCTTAAAAAAGAGCAAGGGGGGCGGCTATACGGCCTCCGGCTTCGCAAGGCCAAGGGCCCAGGAGGTCTACGCCTGCCTGGCCAGGTACCGAAAGCACCAGGCCCAGGACTCCATCCGATAAAACAGACGGGACAGGAAAACAGCCCGGCATCCGTGAAAGAACAGAGAGGAGGACGCAGCTCAGAGTGCGTCCTCCTCTCTCGCTCTGGCTCTCCGATCGCGGATAGACTGGATGACCGGCACCATAAAGACAGCTACAATTCCCCCTGCAAATCCATTATTGTAAAGGTTCATTCCTCCGTACACAATGCCCACATTGAGCGCCACAGAGGAGTGGAGAAAGCCGGCCAGAAGCCCGGCCATCCATCCAAACTCTCCTGAAATAGGCGCGAGAGTTGTAGAGAACAGGAAGGCCAGCATAGGGGAAGGCTCGCTGATACTCCAGGACTTTGTCAGTCCTGCCAGGTAGACTCCCATCATGATCGGAAAAATATTTCTGATATGCTTTCCCGTGGAGCTGAAGCCCACAATCGTAAAGATACCACCGATGGTAGGCCCGTTTAAGTCGCCTCCGGCCATCACGACCATAAGAGTAGACAGGAAGCCGTTGACCGCCATGTTCAGAACAGTGGCCGGCCCTCCACAGTCCCGCAGGTAATCCGTGCCCCCGATGCCGGTACATTTCAGGATTGTCCGGTATCCCTCCACCGCCTGACGGCCGCCGACAGCAAGCGCTCCGACGGCCATTCCGGCAAACAGAATACAGAGTATTGCAAAAAAGGTCATGGCGTTTCCCGTATACCAGATGAGCCTGCTCTCCACTGTGATTCCGAAGGATTTTAAGAGGGATACGATCACTGTGGCAATGATCCCGGCGGCAAATCCCACATTGTAGAGGGAATATCCCTTATGGGAAAAATGTACATGGGTGGCCAGAGGCGGCAGCACAAAGCCGATCACCATTCCCGCCCCCAGAGCCAGAGGTACTCTGAAAATCACGGGCATCTGCCCTATCTGCATAATCTGAGTGATAATGGGGGAGAGACTGGTTCCGTAAAGCCCTATATAAATGTATCTGGACACCGGCATCTTATGGTATCTGGCGTACAGCCAGATGCCCACCATAACTGCCCAGATATTTAAGAGGTTCTTCCCGAACAGTGAAAAGCCGAACATCAGGCATGCAGAAGTGATTGTGTGACCGTCCATCTCCATTCCGAGGAAATAAACCAGGGCAATGCTCAGAAGCGTGAGCGTTCCTGCATTCAGGAACGCAGCCCCCACTCCTCCCACCACAAAATAGTCTGTAATCAGAAAGTCCGGTTCCCTAATCAATGTCACAATTCCAGGCCAGATTTCATTCACCGGCTGGAGCATCAGACCACAGATCATAAAATAGATGGGTATCGCGGACAGGAGAAGAAATTTCCCCTTTCTAGACAGATGGTTCATGTGAGCCATTATCATACAACCTTTCTTAAAAATTTCATTCATCTGACATATAAATCAAAACAGATTTCAGGATTTTCGTCGTGAGTTGAAAGATCAGAAGTCTCTCTGACCGGGTTCCGACAGCTTCACAATCACCGTATCCCCGTCCAGTACGATTGAGCCCTCAGCAGGATAGCTGGGCATCGACCGGGAAAAGGGCAGGGAGTCCAGATATCTCGACAGAACCGGCTCTGCGCACGGCAGATTGAGTGCCTGCATCAGATCGTAAATCCTTCTGGAGCTTCCCATGGAGCTGTCTGCATCCCACTGATAGAAGGAACGGCCGATCACATCCCCGATCAGCTCTTCGCCAGTAAGGCGGGCCTGCCTGCTTCCCAGAAAAATGAAGGTACAGCCGGAAATATCAAGTCCTGCGTCGGCAGCCAATTTTTCAGCCCTTTCATAGATCTCTCTCGTCAGATCCGAATCCTGCTCTGACACCTCATGTACCGTCTGAAAGAGGCGGGCCGTATCATAGCCCTGATGCCAGGAAGCCGTCAGGCACAGAAAAGCGGCTGCCAGCGAGAGTCCCTTCCTGATACGGCCCCCTCTCTCTGCCCCCTGTCCTTTGCCCTTCTCCCACTCACCTGTACTATCCGGCGGCCAGAGGGCAGCAGCCAGAAAGGAAGCCGAAAACCCATAGACAAGCGGGTAGACAAGCTGTGCGCGGATTGGCTGATAATATCCCGAGACGATGGTCATGAAAAATGGTGAGATGAGGAACAGTCCCAAGGCAGCCAGAAAGAAGGGCAGACCCTTTTTTCTCTTTTTCCCTGCCCAGAGACAGGACGCAGTCAGAAACAACAGGAGAATCCACCGGAAGCCAGGTCTGAACATCACATAATAACAGTCAAATACCCTGCGCACTTCTCCGGCCACATACCTGATGCACTGCCGGATTCCCTCTGTCTTCCAGTGGACCATATCAGCCACATAGGCCTCGCTTCCCCCTGACAGGCGGCGCACCAGAAAGGCCGTCAGAAGATACAGCACAAAGCCAGACAGGAACAGAAGCGCCAGACGGACACCTGACAGGAACCAGAAGGCTCTCCCCATCCCTTTTCCCGTGTCGGACAGATACACGGCCATAAACAGAATCACAGTCAGAGTCACAGCAGCAGCAGCCATAGCCTGGTACGTTCCGAATGCCCAGACCATAAGGAGAACGGACACCGGTCCCCAGAGCAGGCCTCCGCGGAAAAAGACAAGCTGCCCCGCCCCGTACACTGCCGCCCCGCACAAAAACAGGGCAAATACTACCTCAAAGGACTGAAGCGTGAAATAAAACTGCTCGGCAAAACAGGGGGCAGTCAGATACAGTGCAGGAAAAACTGCCGAAAAAATGAGAAATCTCTTCGGCCTTCCACTCCATTTATACACACAAAAAGAAAAAAATATGGCAGTTATCCACAGCATACACACAGTGAGCACCTTGGAAACAGACGGAACAAAGGAAGTCATACCAAACAGATGCTTGGTAAAAACCAGTCCAAAGCGGTTAATCCCCAGCCAGGAAGCCATCATGCTCTGTGGATCCGTCATCATAATCTCACTGTCCACAGTGATATCATAGTTTGTGATCCAACCCCAATACACAGACAGGGCGGCTGCTCCGGAGAAAAGCGCACCCGCCCTGTTTCTTTTGATAAAGGAGCCAAACTCTGCCGCCTCCCGGCAAAACTCCCTGAAAAATCTTTTAACAGACGTGTGTTTCCCATCTGCCCCCTGTCTGCTCATCTTTTCTCCTCCTTTCCGGGTCATCCATCCTGCCCTGTGATTGTCGGGGCAGTCTCTTCCTCTTCGGCGAATGTTTTTTCTCTGTCTTTTTCGCTTCTGCTGCCAGGCTCATGAGCCCTGTCCAGATTTTCCTCTGCTACCAGGTAGATGGGTCTCCTTTTTACCTCCAGGTAAATTTTGGCAAGATATTTCCCCACGATGCCCGCGCACAGAAGCTGGATGCCTCCCACAAAGAGGATAATGCAGGCCAGAGAGGGCCAGCCTCCTACCGGATCGCCGAACATCAGCGTCTTTCCGATTACCACCAGTACCATGAAAAAGGCCACCACACAGAAAATCAGCCCCAGGTAGGCTGCAATCGTCAGAGGAACCGTGGTAAAGGCCACAATCCCCTCTATGGAGTAGATCAAAAGCTTCCAGAAGGACCATTTCGTCTCCCCTGCCACCCGCTCCACATTCTCAAAGGGAATCCACTTGGTGCGGAATCCCACCCAGCCGAAAATCCCCTTGGAAAAGCGGTTGTACTCCGTCATAGATACGATGGCGTCCTTCATCTTCCTGTTCATCAGGCGGTAATCCCTGGCCCCGTCCACAATGTCAATATCAGAGATACGGCGGATCAGCCGGTAGAACATTCTGGCAAAAAAAGAGCGGATGGGCGGCTCTCCTCTGCGGTCCACCCTTCTGGTGGCCGCGCTGTCATACTCCCCTGACTCCAGCGCCTCTATCATCTCCGGCAGAAGCCTGGGCGGATCCTGCAGATCCGCATCCATAATAGCTGTGTAATCTCCCCGGGCATGTTCAAGCCCTGCGTAGATCGCCGCTTCCTTTCCAAAATTCCTTGAAAAGGACAGATATTTCACCCGTCTGTCTCTTTCTGCATACTCCTTTAACAGGGAAAGCGTCCCATCCTTTGAACCGTCATCCACGAAAATCCACTCGAATTCATACTCTGTCAGTCCCCCACAAACCCTGCCGGCCTCCTCCATAAAAAGAGGGAGCGCCTCCTGCTCATTATAGCAGGGAATAATAATCGAAATCCGTTTCATTTTCGTCTTTCCTCTGGTTTCATACTTTTATTACTGCCATTTCTTTATATCATATCTCCCATTCCGTTACAAGCGGTTTCTCCCCATCCCTCCCCCAAAGGGAACAGGAGTCATTTTACAGTGACTTTGCTGGAACTATAAAATGACTCCTGTTCTCTCACCTGTTTTCCGGAAATTTAACCAAACACCCCGGTGGACAGATACCGCTCTCCTGTATCCGGCAGCAGAACCACAATCCGCTTCCCCTCATTTTCCGGCCGCCTGCCTATCTCGCAGGCCGCGGCAAGGGCGGCTCCTGATGAAATACCGCACAGGAACCCTTCTGTCCCTGCAAGCAGTCTGGCAAACCGAAAGGCCTCCTCGTCCTCCACCCGGAGCACTTCATCGTAAATCCCGGTATCGAGAATCTTCGGCACAAATCCGGCTCCAATCCCCTGGATTTTGTGGGGTCCCGGCTGACCTCCCGAGAGGACGGGAGAAGCCGCGGGCTCCACAGCCGCCACATGAATGTCCGGCTTTTTCTCCCGGAGGAACCTGGCTGTTCCTGTGACTGTCCCGCCGGTTCCGGCAGCTGACACAAAAATGTCTACCTCCCCATCTGTGTCCTCCCAGATCTCCGGTCCCGTGGTCAGATAGTGGGCTTTGGGATTCGACGGATTCTCAAACTGTCCGGCAATCCAGGCAGGCTTTCCTTCTTTCAGGAACTCTTCCCTGATCTCCTCCGCCTTTCTGATGGAGCCTGCCATCCCCTCAGCCCCCGGCGTCAGAACGATCTCGGCGCCGTAGGCCTTCAGAAGAAGCCTTCGCTCCACACTCATGCTGTCCGGTATCACGATCACTGCCCGGTAGCCGTTTACAGCGGCAAGAGCCGCCAGCCCCACTCCGGTGTTTCCGCTGGTAGGCTCAATAATCACAGCCCCCTCCTTCAGGATTCCCTGTTCTTTCGCGTCCTCAAGCATCTGCCTGGCTACCCGATCCTTGGCGCTCCCCGCCGGGTTAAAGCACTCCAGCTTCGCCAGAATTTCTGCTCTGACTCCTTCGCGCTTCTCCAGCCTGGCAAGCCTTACCAGGGGTGTCTTTCCCACCAGCTCCTCAATTCCTCCATAGATTTTTCCCATCTTTCATTCCTCCTGAACGCTTGGCTGGCCTTTATTCAGCTTCAGCCACTGTACAAACCTGCTTTCTCCCACGCCCTGCTCATTTGCCGGACGTCCTTTCTCACTGCTTTCCATCCCCCTCCCAGGGGGGAAGAAGTTATGCTGTTGTGACTTCATCGGTACGAGAACATTACTCCTGTTCCCGCTCCTGCATCTTTTTTAAGGCATCCGCAAAGGGATTGTTCACCATCTTCTCTTCTTTTTTCTGCTGGTTCAGGTATCTGGCCACATCGCGCTTAGTCACTCCTGCGCCTTCCTTCTGTCTGCGCTCCTTAAAGCTCGACAGCTTCTCCCTGTAGCCGCAGACGCAGGAAAACACCTGGTTTTCTCCTTTGCCCCGAAGCTCCATCTTTTTGTGGCATTTCGGGCATCTGGCATTGGACGTGCGGGAGACGGTTTCCCGGTAGCCGCACTCCCTGTCCTGGCAGACCAGCATCTGGCTGTTCTTTCCCTTCACAGAGAGCATCCGTTTTCCGCAGCGGGGACATTTTGTATTAGTCAGATTATCGTGGCGGAAGGTTCCCTCTCCTCCCTTAATTTCTTCGACAATATCCTTTGTATAGGTACGGATGTCCTCCATAAAGGCGTCCCGCTTCATCTCACCCTTTGCAATTTTGGAAAGCCGCATCTCCCACTGAGCCGTCAGCTCCGGCTTTCTCAGATCCTCCGGCACCAGCCTCAGAAGCTGTTTCGCCTTGGAGGTGAGACAGATATCCTTTCCTTTCTTTTCCAGCATAAAGCCGGAAAAGAGCTTCTCGATAATATCAGCCCTTGTGGCAACCGTTCCCAGTCCCCCTGTTTCCCCCAGGGTCTTTGCCATAGCCAGGTCGCCGGATTCCATATACCTGACAGGATTTTCCATAGCAGACAGAAGGGTTGCCTCATTAAAGGGAGCCGGCGGCTTCGTCTTTCCCTCCGTCAGGGAAAGACCTGCCGGCCCTGTCACATCCCCCTCCTGCAAATCGGGAAGTGTCTGTGCCTTCACCCTCTCACTCTGAGAACTTTCGTCATCCTCGTCCCCGTCATCCTCATCCAGGTAACCTCCGGTCTCTGAAAAGCCGGATTCATCCGCGCTTTCATAAACCTCCCTCCAGCCGGGAGTTCTCATGACCTTTCCTCTGGCGGTGAAAATTTCTCCGCCTATCTCAGCCGTAACCACCGTTTCATCATACTCTGCTGCCGGATACAGCACAGCCAGAAAACGTCTGACAACCAGGTCATAGATTTTTCGTTCCTCCGAGGTCATGTTCTGAAGCTGCACAAACTGCTCTGTGGGAATAATGGCATGGTGGTCCGTAACCTTCCCGTCATTGATAAAGGCTGCCTTCTTTGTCCACACATTCTTTGACAGCTTTCCCGCCAGCTTCCGGTAGGGTCCTGTCCCGCAGGCCGCAAGCCTGTCATGTATGGTGTCAGCCACATCACTGCTCAGATACCTGGAATCCGTCCGCGGGTAAGTCAGAACCTTGTGATTTTCATAGAGCCTCTGCATAATATTGAGCGTTTCCTTGGCCGAGTAGCCAAACCGCTTATTGGCGTCTCTCTGAAGCTCTGTCAGATCGTAGAGGAGAGGGGCCATGGTCTTCTTCGGTGTCTTTTTGACCTTTGTAATCCGCACCTCCTGATCTCTCAGGCTTTTGAGCAGCCCCTCCATCCTGTCACGGTCAAAGCTTCTCATTCCCCCGGACTTTTTGTCCTGCCAGGTCAGCGTAAGGGGAGGCTTTGACGTCCTGGCGGTAAGACCCCAGTAGGCCTTTGGCCGGAAGTTTCGTATCTCCTCCTCCCTCTTTGCGATAATGGCAAGGGTCGGCGTCTGCACCCGTCCGCAGGAAAGCTGAGCGTTATATTTGCAGGTCAGAGCCCTGGTGGCGTTAAGCCCCACCAGCCAGTCAGCCTCTGCCCGGCACATGGCTGCATCTCTCAAGTGATTGTACTCTCTTCCATCCCTCAGGTGGGAGAATCCGTCCTTTATGGCCCTGTCCGTGACAGAGGAGATCCACAGCCTTTTTACAGGCTTCCTGCACCCTGCCTTCATCAGGATAAAGCGGGCCACCAGTTCTCCCTCACGCCCTGCATCTGTGGCGATGACAATGTCCTTCACATCGCTTCTGAAGAGCTGGCGCTTCACCACGCTGAACTGCTTTGCCGTTTTCCCGATTACCTCCAGCTTAAACGGCTCCGGCATCATGGGAAGATCCGCCATATTCCAGTCCTTATATTTTTTATCGTACTCCTCCGGCGCTGCCAGCTCCACCAGATGGCCGAACGCCCAGGTGACAATATACCTGTCGCCCTCCAGGCAGCCGTCTGCACTTTTTCTGCAGCCAAGTACCCTGGCAATATCCTTGCCCACAGAGGGCTTCTCAGCTATTACAAGAGATTTCATGTACTCTCTCCTCTCTCTCTTTTTACGGGACAGATACCCGTTTTATCTGCTCCTGCAGAAATCCCGTCATTCTCCCTGCAAAAGTTCCAGCCTCCGCTCCAGCAGGCCTCTCAGCTCATCCACCACCTGCCCCAGATCCTTTCCCTCCTCATCTACCGTAATATCGGCATATTTCTCAAAATAAGAAATTCGCTCCTCATAAAGATCCCGAAGGGTCATCCCTTCTCTTAAGACTACGCCTCTGTCCACCACATCCCCAAGCCTCTTTAAAAGCTCCTCAAAACTGATCTTCAGATATACCACAAGCCCGACGGATTTCAGATGAGCCATGGCCTCCTCTCCGTAAATCACGCTTCCTCCCGGTGCAATGACACTCCTCTGAACGTCCAGAGAGGCGTTTACCCTGTTTTCCACAGCCATAAAGCCATCCATGCCCTCATCAGCGATAATCTCCTTCAAAAGCCTGTTCTCCTGCTCCTGAATTACAAGATCCACATCGACAAATGCGTATCCCAGCCGTTTGGCAAGCAGCACCCCCACCGTACTCTTTCCGGCAGCCGGCATGCCGATCAGTGTCACATTTCCCCTGTCCATGCCTTCTGCGAAACTTCCCGCCTTCCTCTCCTCTGTCATGTTTCCCATTCTGTCCTCCTGACTTCCGTATCTGCCTGCTGCGCTTTAAAACACACGGCGGCTTTTTTCTTTCTTCTTACCTTTCCCGGCTGCTGGAGCCTTCCCCGGCCTGCCGTCCCGGTTTTCCCTGACGCTCTTTTTTATCTCAGCTTTCTTTCCCGCTGCCCCACGCTTCTCCTCTGCGGCCTGCTTTTTTCCTTTCTCTTTCTTTTTCTTTTGAACAGAATATCCGAATTTTCCTACCTTTTTCCCTAATTTAAAATATTCTCCATGGGAGTAGGCCACCAGCCCTGCGCTGTTTAGATCAAACCGTCCGTTTTCATCCATATACGCCTCGTCTGCGGTCACTCCCACCACCTCTGCGAGAAACATGTCATGGCTTCCCAGAGGGAGGATCTGTGTGACGCGGCATTCCAGGTTCACAGGACTTTCGGCGATTCCCGGGCAGCTTACATACTTTGACGCCAGGGGGGTGAGCTTCATTTCCTTAAATTTGTCTGTATCACGCCCGGAGCGGGCGCCGCAGAAGTCTGTCGCAAACGCAAGCTCCTCTGTCACCAGATTTACCACAAATTCTCCGGACTCCTTTATGATATGATGGGAGTATCTGTCCGGACGGATGGACACATAAAGCATGGCAGGGGAGGAGCAGGTTGTCCCGCACCAGGCAGCCGTGATAATATTCGGCCGTTCTTCCCCTTTCTGGCAGCTCACCATCACCACAGGAACCGGATACACCAGATTTCCCGGCCTCCAATATTGTTTCGCCATAGATTCTCTCCTTTTCTCATCCCACAGTATGGAAAATGGCTGCCTCAAAAGCATCACAGCTCCTGGGGCAGCCTTCTGTCTCATTTTGTACGGACAGCCTGAGCCTACTGCTTTGCGGCGGCAGTTCAGACCGCTGCCATCTCACAGCTCCAGCTGTATTTATCTGCCCGGGGCCTACTGCTCCGTGGCAATCATCAGCGCCGGAATGAGCTGCTTCTTTCTGGACACTACGCCTGGCAGGGTCACAACCTTCGCACCCTCCTTCAGGTGAAAGGCCAGCGCTGCAAGCTGTTCCGCTCCCTGTCCGTCACAGATTAACTCCGTGGACTGTTCCAGGATATTTGTCATCATAAAGAACATCATGTCCACCTTCTGCTCGTTCCTGGCCTCGCTGATATACTCCATCAGGCGTTCTTTTATCTTTCCCAGCTCCTCCACATTCAGAGAAGTGATCTGTCCCACGCCGAAGGTCAGCTTTCCTGCTGTAAACCGCTTAAAATCCTGGTAAAAGATCTCAGAGTCCGTCTTTCCCTTCAGCTTGCTTCCGGCCTCGAACATCTCCTTCGCCAGGCTCTCTGCATCCACACCGGCAATCTCTGCCAGTTCAAGGGCAGCTGCCTTGTCCACAGCGGTACAGGTCGGAGAGCGGAAGAGGAGTGTGTCCGAGATAATGGCGCTGCACAGAAGTCCCGCAATTTTCCTGTCTATTTCTATCTTATTTTCATTGTACATCTGATAAATAATCGTGGCCGTACATCCTAAGGGCTGGTTTCGGAAAAATACAGGGGACATGGTTTCCACGGTTCCCAGTCTGTGATGGTCGATGATTTCCAGCACATTGGCACTCTCCATCCCCTCCACTGCCTGGCTCCTCTCATTGTGATCCACCAGAATCAGATTCTTTCCCCTGGCCCCCAGAAGATTTCTCCGGGAGATCATTCCCTTGTATTTTCCATTCCTGTCGAGGATCGGGAAATCCCTGTGGCGCTTACTGGCCATTACATCCCGGATATCATCGATAAAGTCCTCTGTTCCAAAGGTAATCAGGTTTTCCTTTGTCATAAAATAGCTGATCGGCATGCTCTGATTGATAAGTCTTGCGGCCGTATAGGTGTCGTAGGGCGTTGTCAGCACCGTGCACCCTCTCTCCTGAGCCAGCTTTTTGATAGTCATGGAGACGCCTGCGCCCTCGCACACAATGATACAGTCTGCCTCCATCTCAATGGCACAGAGCTGGGACTCGTAGCGGTTTCCGAGAATGACCAGATCGTGTTTCTCAATATAATACTCCATCATATCAGGGTTGGCTGCCGCCACCAGCACCTTTCCCTTATCAAAGTACGCCTCCGGATCTCCTACCACAAGGGCTCCCTCCAGAGTTTCCAGAATATTGGAATACTGGGTGCAGGCCTTGGAAAGGATGCTGCTGTCATACACATTCATGTAGGATCTGGTAATATCTCCCACTGTAATAAGCCCCTCCAGCGTATTGTCCTTTGTCACAGCCGGAATGGTCACAACCGTGTTGTCCTGCATCAGATTCCAGGCTTTTTTCAGGGAAATATTTTTCTCAACTCCCTTTGTCTCACGGATCTCAATATCCTTCACCTGGGTCCTCACATTTTCAATCAGCTCAGGTGCCTCTATGCCGAAATAGTCCAGCACGTACTGAGTCTCCGAGTTGACATGACCGGCTCTGGCAGGCGTATATTCCTCCCCTGTCAGGAGGTGTTTGAGATTTGCATAGCAGATGGCTGAACAGATAGAGTCCGTGTCAGGATTTTTGTGTCCTATGACAATCGTTCTTCTTTTTTTGCTGTCGCTCATACTCTTCCTCCGTCTATGTTTCATAATCTATTAACATGGTGTTCATAAATTATTCACATTTATTTTTTATACTATTTGCATAATAAAAAGTAAGTACAAATCATTTTTTTATTCGATTTGCACATAGATTTTTCATAATTTCCCCGGCTGTCCTGTGGACACCGGGGACTCCTCATTTACAGGGGCTATTCCCCATCAGCCCCTTCTCTAATCCAGAATCAGCCTGGCGGCTCCGTAAATGCCGGCGTCATTTCCCAGCGTGGCCAGAGTGAGCTTTGCCTTTTTCTCGGAGAGAGGGGTAAATTTGTCATAGTACTTTTCTATCATATCTGTCAGAAAGGTTCCGGCCTTTGAGACTCCTCCGCCGATGACGAATACCTCCGGATCGACCGTCATAGCCAGAATCGAAAGCATCCATCCCAGATAATAGGACACTGTCTCCATAACCTCACAGGCCATCTCATCCCCTGCCTTGGCACAGTCCAGCACATCCTTCGCTGTGATATCCCTGCCAAATCTTCTCATTTCCGACGGGGCATCGCTTCTCTCCATAGCCCTTCTGGCCTCCCTGGCAATTCCCGTGGCGGAAGCTACCTGCTCCACACAGCCGCGGCCGCCGCAGTTGCAGCGCTCCTTCTCCTCCTCGCGGATACGGATATGGCCGATTTCGCCTCCCATACCGTGCCTTCCCGGCACGATCTTCTTATCCAGGATCACGCCGCCTCCGACTCCGGTTCCCAGCGTCACCATGACAAGATCACTGTAGCCCTTGCCGCCTCCCTGCCACAGTTCTCCCAGGGCAGCCACATTGGCGTCATTGCCCGTCTTAACGGTCAGACCGTCCAGAAGGCAGCTTAATTCCTTCTGTGGATTCATATTTCTCCAGCCCAGATTAACACAGACCTCCACAGATCCGTCCGGCATCACAGGCCCTGGCAGCCCAAGTCCTGCTCCTGCCAGATCGGAGAGAGAAAGCCCCTTCTCAGAAATTTTTTCTCTGATGGAAGCCGCTGCATCTGAGAGAATGTGCCGTCCATTCTCCTCCTTTCTCGTAGGGATCTCCCATTTCTCGAGAAGCGTGCCGTCCATCTCAAACATTCCCAGCTTGACGCTTGTTCCTCCCACATCAATTCCGACACATTTCTTTTCCATTTGCGTATCTCCTTTATATTCTGCTCTTTTATTCATTATCAATCCCTGCTCAGGGCATACAGGCTGCGGTCTGCATGGTCAGCCCGGGCCGTCCTCTGTCTTTTTCAAGTATACAGGAACCCTCTTTTATTTGCAAGATATGTTTCCCATAACCCCCGCGGGATCCGTCAGGACTGCTCTGCTGTCTGGAAGACGCCCTTTTGCCCTCAGTCAGAAAACGGCAGACCGCAAAAGTGCGGACTGCCGTCTTTTATCAGAATTTCTCTGCTCTATTTCTTAAATGGTCTGTTCTTCTTCCCGTATTTTTCTGGGTTACAGGTTTTTCACCGCATTTACCACATTCTCAACCGTGAATCCGAACTTTTCAAACAGCTCTGCTGCCGGGCCGCTGGCTCCGAAGCCCTTCATGGAGACAACGGCTCCGTCAAGGCCTGTGTACCTCTCCCAGCCGAATCCGCCGAGTGCCTCCACTGCAACCCTCTTTCTCACTGCCTTCGGAAGCACTGTCTCCCTGTACTCTGCAGTCTGCTCCTCAAACAGATCCATACACGGCATGGAAACCACACGGATCTTCATGCCTTCCTTCTCAAGCTCTGCCTTTGCCTTCACAGCCAGTCCCACCTCGGAGCCTGTGGCGATCAGGATCGCGTCCGGTGTTCCCTGACAGTCCTCCAGGATATATCCGCCCTTTAAGGCTTCCCTGCTGCTGCCCTTCATAGGTTCCAGATTCTGTCTGGAGAGCACAAGCGCTGTAGGAGTATGCTTTGATGTGACCGCACTGTACCATGCAGCCTGTGTCTCCGTAGCGTCACAGGGGCGGAACACGTGGAAATTAGGCATAGCTCTCAGGGCTGCCAGCTGCTCGATAGGCTCATGGGTCGGGCCGTCCTCTCCCACTCCGATGCTGTCATGAGTGAACACATAGGTAAGCGGTACTCCCATCAGGGAAGAAAGACGGGCCATGGGCTTTACATAATCGCTGAACACGAAGAAGGTAGCCACAAACGGTCTTAAGCCTCCGTGAAGGGCAATTCCGTTTCCGATAGCAGCCATGGCAAGCTCACGCACGCCGAAGTGCAGGTTTCTTCCCCTTCTGTCCTCCTTGGAGAAGTCCCCCTCCCCGTTCATATATGTCTTGTTGGACGGAGCCAGATCTGCGCTTCCTCCAAACAGGTTCGGAAGTCTGTCCTTCAATATATTGATAATCTTTCCAGAAATGGAGCGGGTGGCATCTGCCTTCTCCTGAGCTGTCCAGTAGGACTCGTCGTTCAGGAGATCCTCTGCCGTGCCGTTCTGGTACTGGTTCCAGAGAGCCTCCATCTCAGGATACTCCTCGCAGTAAGCTGCAAACATCACATTCCATGCAGCCTCTGCCTCCGCCTTTTCCTGGGACAGCTGGTCAAAGTGACGGTAAACCTCTTCCGGCACGAAGAAAGCCTCTTCGCAGGGCCAATTCAGATTCTCTCTCAGAGCCTTCACATTCTCAACGCCCAGGGGCTCTCCGTGAGCGCTGGCCTTCCCCTGCTTCGCCGGGCAGCCGTAGCCAATCTCTGTCTTGATTGTAATGAAGGAAGGACGCTCCGTATCCCTCTTTGCCGCCTCAATGGCCATGGAAATGGCATCGATATTGTTTCCGTCCTCCACTGTGATAGTCTGGAAGCCGAAGGCGCGCATGCGCTCCTCCACATTCTCCCGGAATGCAATGTCCGTGCTTCCCTCGATGGAAATCCGGTTGGAGTCGTAGAGGACAATGAGCTTCGAAAGTCCCAGAGTTCCCGCTAGGGAGAAGGCCTCGGAGGAGATACCCTCCATCATGCAGCCGTCGCCGCCCAGCACATAGGTGAAGTGATCCACAACCGGATAATTTTCCTTATTGAATACGGCTGCAAGATGAGCCTCAGCCATCGCCATGCCCACTGCCATCGCCATGCCTGCACCCAGAGGGCCTGTGGTGGCCTCCACACCTGTGGTATGGCCATACTCCGGATGTCCCGGCGTCCTGGATCCCACCTGTCTGAAATTCATCAGATCCTCTTTTGTGAGATTTCCCACCCGGAACAGATGGAGCAGAGAGTAAAGGAGCATGGAGCCGTGGCCGCCGGAAAGGATGAAGCGATCCCTGTTAAACCAGTCAGGGTTTGCCGGGTTATAGCTTAAATGGTGTGCAAAAAGCTCATATCCGATGGGGGCGCAGCCGAGAGGAAGACCCGGATGCCCGGAATTTGCCTTCTGAATCGCATCTGCTGATAAAATTCGGATGGCATTAATGGAAAGTGTGTCAATCTGGTTCATTCGTATAACCTCCTGGAATTTATATTGATGGTGTATCAGTTCTCTGTTTTATAGTACCGGCTACTTCAGGTGAACGCTCCTTGCAGTGTCACCGCCGGTAAAAATCAGCTCATTCTTCATTTTTCCTGCTCTGACTGCAGAAAATGTAAAGTCAAAGGAACCGGAAAATCTGCATTTTCCGGACATATTGTAAATCTCACACGAGTTCTCATTATACAGAATTACCATATCTGCGTCAATCACAAGATCCCTGTAGTGGAAGTTAAAAGGCTGGCTGAATTTCAGCTTTCCCGACGCGCTGTATACGTCAAGCCTGTAATCGTACTCACCTTCAGTGCTGTCCACCACCACTCCCACATACCGGTCCGAATAGCAGATGCTTCTCATCTCCTCCTCATATGGGATCTGAGCAGTTATAGCCGGGGAAGTCTCATTTTCCAGAGAAAAAAATCCGATCTGACCATTCCCGAAGGCACAGGCGTGGTTTTCATCGAGGAACCGCACCCTCGGAATCAGACTGTTCTTCATCTCCTCAAATCCGCCTACCAGACGATCCGGATAGCTCTTTCCATACTCAGAAAAATTGTAGAACGCAATCCTGTTTCCAATGCCCGAATCCTGAAGGTAAACATTGGAAACCATCACCTGGGTGCCCTCCGGTGACAGGGACACATCCATCAGGTGTCCGCTCTGAGACATAACCGTCTTGATCCCCCAGTTCAGACTGCTTCCGTCCTCCTTGAAAAAGGTGATATAGGAAGCGGTGCTGTCCTCAAGAAGCGCAGCCGTCACGCCATGGGCTGACACAGCTGTCCGCATAATGGGAAGTGTGGTCTTGGCCTGACCTCTGAGTCCCTCTCCGTTGCATATGTAAATATCATTTCCCTGCCTGTCCGCAATCACGGCATACATTCCATTTACATAGCAGATCGGAGATTTCATTTCGTAGCTGATTGACCAGACTACCTTTCCCCTGCTGTCAATATAGGACGCACCGTCCTTTGTATACTTGAGAACATTGCTCCCGAAGCTCTCATACCCGGAAAAGCCGCCCTCGCTGGCTGGTACCTGACGCTCCCAGGCCACCCGGTAAGTTTCATACCTGCGCACATAAAAGTAATAATAGAAAATGCCTGCCGCCGCGATCACGAGCACGGCTGCCGCCGCGAGAAGGCGAATTCTCTTTCGCCTTGTATGCCTCTCTGCATTTCGGACAATCTCCTCCTCGCTGAGGTTCTGGCCTCCTCTCCTTCCAGAAGAATCCGGCGCTCCCGACGAGCTGATCATCCGTTCTCTAAGCTGTCTTTTTTTTCGTTCCCTTTCCATAGAGTCCATATTACTCATCTGCATATCTCCCGTCATGTCAATCCACACACCGCCCCAGGCCTCTTGCCTGGAAGCCGTGCCGCTGTCTGATACCATATGCGCTATGATCCATGGATTGATCTCTCCTGCCCTCTGCCGTCCGGACAGGCCCGCTGCCGTCTTCAGAAGACCGGTTTTTCTGTAAGTCATTCCACTATATCACCGATTATACAACAGATTGTGGGAGATATGAACTACTTTTTTCCAAAAAGACGTATTGCCGTAACTGCTCCGCATTACGCTGTCCCGACGGATGTCACGCTGCCTTTGCAGCGGGATCCCGCGACACGCCGGCCGCAGCCGGCGGTCTCAGCAGCTTGTGTGCATACACCGCAGCAGTGAAGCCGCAGGCTGAACTGCTGTGTATTGCCTACTCTTCCACAGCTCCTTTCATCTCCTCCAGCACCGGCACTTCCGCAGGAAGAATCAGCTTCTGGCCTGCCATAATGTGATTAATGTCTGACACTCCGTTCAGCGCGCAGATGTCCTTCACATAATTAATATTTCCGTACAGCTTAAAGCAGATCCCGTACAGGGTTTCCCCCTCACCTACCAGATATTTTGCTCCCGGTTTCATATCTGTCACCGGAACGAGACTCTCACTGGCCTCTGCATCCGGCTGGCTGTCAGCAGTACTGTCTTTCCGGTCATTGCCGGCATCCCCTGCCTCTTCGCTCTCCGGCTCTGTCTCCTGATTTTCTGTCTCCGGCTTTTCTCCAGACTCTGCACCGGCCTCAGCCTCGCTTTTCCCGCTCTCTGTCTTGGCAGTCTGCCCTGACTGAACTGTGCCGGCCTGTCCTGCACCCTGTGAGGAGACTTCCTGGCCGGTTTCCCCTGCGCTGCTGTTTCCTCCTTCTTCCTGGTTCCCCTCCTGAGCCTTCTCTGAGGAGAGCTTTCCGGCTTCCCCTGTCCCTGCGCTCTGGGCTGTATCCTCCAGATACAGGGTTCCGGCAGAAAACTGACCTGACTGGGCTCCATTCTCTGCGCTCTGGCTCTGGGAATCCGTCTCCTTAGGATACACATTCCCCTTTATTTCTTCCACCACAACAGGCACGCTCTCCTCTCTGCTGTCCTCCTTATCCCAGGGTCTTGCCCCTTCCGGAAGCACTGAGACGAGAGCTGTTTCCATTTCCTGCATTTTCTGATAATTATTGAGCATTACCACTCCGCCTGCCAGGATTACCAGGGACATGGTGCTGCACACAAGCCCCAGATTTCTGACTGTGTGCCTCTGGCTCATGGCTTCCTTCTTCCTATCCTCCATCCGCTCTCTGAAATCCCGGATCACCCGGTCTCCTGCTCCGGATTCCACGCGCTTTACATCCTTCCTGCAGATCATGTAATCCTGCATCATCTGATTTCTGTCGTAATAGATACAGTATCCCTTCAGCCTGTAGAACCCGTCGTCTGATGTTATGTAAATGGATTCATCTCCCTCGATACCGCTGTTCAGATACATGAGCTGGTTTTTTTCGCTGAAATACTGACCATGCTGCTTCCAGTAGTTGAGGGGGCTTAAGGCACAGCCTGGCGCTCCGCAGAGAAACCATCCCTGCACGGTTCTTCTGGGAAATGATTCCTCAATATTCTGGTAAGCCTTCTTCCAGGCCGCCTCCGTAAATACCACCTTTTCTCCCTCGGCTGTCACATCCTCCATCTCCAGGGCTCCATCCACGAAAATGAACGGAGTCCCATCCTCAGTTTTCTCCGTTCCCAGCAAAAGCCCCACTCTCAGATCCTGTCCCCCAGTGGGAAAAAGACGCTTCAGATATGTACTTACGTAGTCCTCCATGTACAGCTTGACCGTATCGTCCCGATCTCCTATCTGCCTTATATTTTTCGGCAGCTTTGATAATGGCTCATATAAATCTCCCATTCAGGCTCACCCCGCTTCTCTGTTTTCCGCAGCAGAGCTTGTCCCTCTGCAGCTTTTTCTCAGCCGCCGTCCTTTCTTCAGGAAAACGGCGGCTCTCTTCCATCTGGGAAATCATATCACAGAGCCTGTAAAAAACTTGTCAAACCAGGGCAGGATGATCCCATAATTTTTCGACAATTCCTATGCTTCTGCTGATGCAGTCGGCCATCCGCATGACCACGGAAAGCCTGACGCTCTGAAGCATCAGGGGATCATAGCTGCTGCAGCTTCCCACGATCCCGGTGATAAAAATATCTCCCACTGCCCGGAGCTCCTTGCTGACACCGAGTCCTGGCTTCAGAGCCCCCTTTCCCAGTGTCAGATATCCGATATGTTCTCTGTTGCCTACCGATGCGTCCACCGCCACCACAAGACAGTCGTGATAACAGCTCTGTATCACCCGCACATAGTCCTCCAGGTTCATGGCGTGAACCGGCCGTTCCAGAGTTCCGAACACAGATGCGCCGGAAACCTCCATTTTTCTGAGCTTATATCCGATTAACGGTCCCAGGCTGTCACCGGTGGACCGATCTGTTCCAATACAGAGAAACACGACTCCTTTTTTTCCCTGACGCTGCTTCTCCTCCTCTATCATCTGGTGAAGCCTGGCCGCAAAGGCCTCCGCCTCAAAATTCCTGTCTGAGTTAAAGTAATAAATATCCCGGCTGTCCTTTGCTGCCATCCATTCCAAAATCTTCATATCACAACCGCCTGTCATTAAAATTAAATTCTGAATTAATTCTATTATAAACAGGGTGTCCCAAAAATATGCAGGAAGGAAAAACCTGAAAGGCCTCTTTTTGCCTTTCAGGTTTTTCCTTTCCTCTTCTTCGTATGACCTGATAGGGAACTATTCCTTCTTCCCGCGCCCTCGGTAAACCTCTATGGCCTCACTGATATTTGACGCCTCGCCGCTCTCTATGATGGTTTTTAAGGCCTCCAGTCTCTCCACGCTCAGAAATTCCTTTCCCAGGTACGTTTCATAGGTGTTTGTCATATAGATTCGCTTCTCCTGAAGGATCGTCTGAATATATTTCAGGTGGTCGGAAGCCTCCTCATGCCTGGCCTCCATAGCCTCCAGCTTTTCCCTGCTGTTCTGGGCAATCTCATCGGAAATAATCATCCTCGTCACATTCTCAAAGGTATTTAACGCATCCTTCTTCTTTTTCAGCATATCGTCCACATCCTGCTCGAGCTGAGAAATCTCGTCATCATACTTTTCCAGGTTATAGACTGACTCATTCTTGTCTCTCTTTATGGAGGAGGTGATCATACGTATTTTTCTGTAGTTGGACTGCATAACATTCCGGATCTGCCGGCCCTCCCTGAGGGCCTTCTGGTGGCGTCCTCTCGTCATATTTCCCACCACGGTATAAAGCCCGCCGAATACCAGCACGCATGCAAAATAAATCAGAATCAGATAAACCGTTTTTTGAGCCGGAACTGCAGCATAAATCCCATAGGGGAGCAGAAGAAAACAGATGATCAGCGTGGCCAGAAGAATAAGCGATTCTTTAAATCCTCTCGGGAAATAGAGGGCATAGTAAAATGCACTCTGGCAGAAAGCAGGTACATGTTCCTTCTGGAACAGGGTTTTCATCCTCACCTTAAGCTCCCGGTTGTGCAGATGAAGCTCAGAGGTTTCCTCCTCAATCCGATCTTTTATCCCCTGGTTTTTTGCCTTTTCCCGCCTTGCCCTTGTCTTTTTTAACCGATCCTGGGTAATGGAAATTTCATTGTCATAGCTCTTGCTGATCTCGTCCCTGCGGCGCTTTACGGTCTGATTAATATTGTCTGTGACTGCCTTTTTCTCTGCCTCCAGAGTCCGCAGAAGCCTGTCCTCCTCGTCCCTGGCCTGCGCTTCAGACTGCTCCAGCTCTGAAAGCTCTGCGGCCATCTGCTTCGCATCTGTCAGAAATTCTCTGAAGTCCGTTATTGTCTGTGCCATTTCGTTCCTCCCAGACAGCCGTTTTTTTCTGCACTGTCTTTTCCTCCTGAAGCCTTTGAATGTTCTGTATAAGATTATATCAGAAAGCCGTTCTCCGGCATAGCCTTTCTGCTCTCCTTTTTTACTCCTCAATCACCTGAATTTCCAGATAATCAAACTCGATGGACTCTACAAAGTTGTCCTTTGAAAATCTCGTCCTGTCATGGCGTCTGAAGTCCTCAATATTGGCATCCAGCCAGATCGGCTGTCCCAGATCAAATTCATAGCAGACCTTCTCAATGGCGTCAAACACCATGGCTGTTCTGGACATGGTATCATCTGCGTTCTCAATCACCGTGTCCCTCTGCATCCTGTTGTCCTTCCAAATTTTAGCCCAAAGCCGGAACATACCCTCTCTCCTCTCCTGTCTTTTTCCTGTCCCGTTTATTTTCGCACGGAGCCGCCTGTTTCGCAAGGTGTTTTTTCACTGTTGAAATATGATTATTTCTAAGGTATGATTAATCAAAAACTGCAAAAGCTGAAAGGAACACTGATTATGTCAAATGATTACAGAAGCAAATTCGTGACGCCGGAGACAGCGGCGAAGGCTGTCCGCTCCGGCGACTGGGTCGATTATGGATTTGGCGCCGGTTTTCCGGAGCTGATGGATCGGGCCCTTGCGGCCAGAAAGGAGGAGCTGAGGGATGTGAAGATCCGGGGCGGCCTTGTGATACGGCCCAGAATTGAAGTTGTGGAAAGCGATCCGGAGCAGTCTGCCTTTACGTATTACAGCTGGCATATCGGCGACTACGAAAGAAAGCTGCAGAGCCGTGGACTGTGTCAGTTCATCCCTATGATTCTGCGCTCTCTTCCTGAACTGTACCGCAGACACATCCGTGTAGATGTAGCCTTCGTCCCCGTTTCCCGTCCCGATGACAGCGGCTTCTGCGGCCTGGGCATCTCCAACTATGCCTGGAGAACGATTTTTGAACATGCACGGACGGTTATCTTCGAGATCAATGAGCATCTCCCGCGGCTTCAGGGGGTAAACGGCTCCCACAGAGTTCACCTGTCCGAGGCAGACTACATTGTGGAGGGCGAGCATGAACCGCTGCCTGTCCGCACCTACAGGGAGCCCTCTGATACTGATATTGCCATCGCCCGCCACGTAGTGGAGGAGATACCGGACGGAGCTGTCCTCTCGCTTGGAGTCGGCGGAGTTCCGTTTACAGTTGCTAACCTTCTGGCAGAGTCTGACAGACGGGATCTGGGCTGCCATACAGGTACCATCAGCGATGCTTTTCTGGCTCTCTACCGGGCAGGAAAGCTGACCAACCGGAAAAAAGAAATTGACACCGGCTTTTCCACCTGGAATCTGGCCATGGGTTCCCAGGAGCTCTACCGCTGGCTGGACGAGGAGCCTCAGCTTTTCTGTCCTGCTGATGTGGATTATGTCCACTCACCGGAGCGGATCAGCCGGATGAAGCATGTGATCAGCATCAACGGAGGTGTGGAGCTGGATCTGATGGGTCAGGAAAATGCCGAATCCGCCGGCAGCAGACAGCTCTCCGGTACAGGCGGACAGCTGGATTTCCTGGAGGGCGCCTTCCGCTCCGAAGGCGGAAAAGGCTTTATCTGCCTGGCCTCCACCCACAGAAAAAAGGACGGCACTTTAAAATCCAATATTGTCCCCTTCATGCCGGGGCAGAGCACAGTCTCCGCTCCCAGAACCATGATCCAGTACGTCGCCACAGAGTTTGGCGTTGTAAAGCTCTCAGGCCTGTCTCTCCGGGAGAGGGCCGATGCCATGATCTCCATTGCACACCCCGACTTCAGGGATGAGCTTTCCAGATACGCGGCAGAAACCTTTAAGTAGGCTGCAAATAATGACTGCCGCAAATGTCCTGAAAGCCCGGGCAGAACAGCCTGTGGTCATGAAATAAAAAAGGCGTTCCCCAGTGTGATTCAGACTGGAGAACGCCTTCTTTTATTTACGCGGGCAAACATTTAAAAAAGACTAGGGATCTGCTCCCTTGAAGTCCTAGAGCCTCTTTAAAAGCTCTTCTCTGGCTTCCTCATATCCCGGCTTTCCCAGGAGAGCAAACATGTTTTTCTTGTAGCTTTCAACACCCGGCTGGTTGAACGGGTTTACGCCTAACAGGTATCCGCTCACTCCGCAGGCAAACTCAAAGAAATAGAACAGCTCACCCAGGAAAAATTCATTCTGCTCAGGGATATTCACTATCAGGTTTGGCACGTTTCCATCTGTGTGGGCCAGAATTGTTCCGTTCATAGCGCTCTTGTTTACAAAATCCACGCTCTTTCCGGCCAGATAATTCATGCCGTCTGTGTCCACCTCTTCTCTGTCCAGCAGAACCTCTGCAGGAGATTCCTCCACGTTCAGCACAGTTTCAAACATAATTCTGGATCCATCCTGAATAAACTGTCCCATGGAGTGAAGATCCGTTGTCAGATCAACGGCTGCTGGGAAAATGCCTCTCTGATCCTTGCCCTCACTCTCACCGTAGAGCTGCTTCCACCACTCCGATACATAGTGCAGGCTGGGTTCGTAGTTGGCAACGATCTCCACCTGTTTTCCCTTCCTGTGCAGAATATTTCTGATCGCTGCGTACAGGAGGGCCCCGTTCTCCTCATACGGTGCCTCGAGGGCTTTCTTTCTTCCGGAAGCAGCGCCCTCCATCAGCTTGTCAATGTCGGCTCCGCTGACTGCAATCGGAAGAAGTCCCACTGCCGTGAGCACAGAAAAACGGCCTCCTACATCATCCGGAACCACAAAGGACTCATAGCCCTCCTCGCTGGCCAGGTTCTTAAGAGCTCCCTTCGCCCTGTCTGTGGTTGCGTAGATTCTTCTTCCTGCCTCCTCTTTTCCGTACTTGTCGATCAGCATTTTTTTGAATACCCGGAATGCGATAGCCGGCTCCGTAGTTGTGCCTGATTTAGAGATAATGTTGACGGAGAAATCCTTTCCCTCCAGTACATCCTGCAGATCCTTAATATACTTGCTGCTGATGCTGTTTCCTACAAAGTAGATTTCCGGTGTCTTTCTCTTTCCCTTCGGAAGCACATTATAGAAGCTGTGGTTTAAAAATTCAATGGCCGCTCTTGCGCCCAGATAGGAGCCGCCGATTCCCACAACCAGAAGCACGTCGGAGTCATTCTGGATCTTCTCAGCTGCCTTTTTGATCCTTGCAAATTCTTCTTTATCGTAGTCAACCGGCAGATCAATCCAGCCTAAAAAGTCATTTCCCGCACCTGTCCTGTTTACAAGCACATCTTTTGCGCACATAACTGCGCTTTTCATGTTTTCCAGCTCCTCGTCTCTCACAAAGGAGGCTGCTTTGGAATAGTCAAATGTCACTTCTCTGCCCATTTGTTCTCTCTCCTTTTCTTATGTGTCGGATTCTGATTATGGGAATGCCGTGTCTGCCTTCGGACAGCCGGCAGCCCAGTTCCTGACGCCTATGCGCTTAACGCTATTATAGCAATCTGTTATAAATTTATCAACATCGTTCTTCCGTTCACCCGCACCCCCCTTTTTTTCTGCCTTTCTTTTTCACCTCCCGCCCGTCTGCTCCTGCTCCTGGTTTTCCCAGCCAAAGCTGCTGTTTCCTAATCTGCGGAAAAATACTGCCTTATGAGCTCTCCCAGCACCTTCATCTCATCCGGATCCAGCTCCTTCGTCCAGTCCTCCTCCCGTTTTGTCTTTTCCCGGCTGGCTGCAATCTGTTCCAGGCTGTGCTTTAAATAATCAATATCCCTCACAGCCCCCAGACGGCCCGCCTGTTCCTTTCTGGAAGCGTCTGCCGGCGCCTCCCCTCTCTCTGCAGTGCCTGCTTCCATTCCTCCAATGGGCGAGGCCTGTGCCGTGTCAAAGGCTGAGAACGAATCCTCCCCTGCCGGAGCCGCCCCCTTTTTCGCCTTTACCATCTTTTCTGCTTTCAGCCTTTTCAGTCCGGCCGGCTTGTCCCCACGCTTGTCCCCTAAGCCAGAACGCCTGTCCTGCTGGGCCTGTCCTCTCGTCTGGGCTGAGGCCTTCACCGCATCCCGGATCAGTCCGTCTCTCAGCTCATTTTCCCGGAGCATGAGCTCTCTGTCATCCCCTCGTTCCGTTCCAATCTCTCTCACCGGAAGCCGTCTCACATTATCCTGAAAGCGCTCATCTCTCCCGCCGTTTTCCCTGGCAGCACGGACAAACACGGAATTATCTGTGTATTCCAGAAGTGCATTGGCAAGGCGCTGCTGCTTCAGTCCTATGTTAAAGCTGCTCTCCAGAAAGGCCAGAAAAAGTCCCAGAAAGGCTCCGGCCGACGCATAAAGCACAATGTAATAGGAATCCAGCCTGTACCAGTAAGAGGCAAAGGAAGCTGCTCCTCCTGCCAAAATTCCCAGAATCGTCATCTGAAGAGAGACATTATTCCAGCCCTGAAGAGATACCTTCATAAACCGAAATCCGTACATCTGACGCTCCAGATAGGCCTGGGTATTCACAATAGTCTGGTTCAGCCGGCAGGCATTCTCCAGCTTCTGCTTCAGTATTTTCAGGTTTTTGTTCTTCGTAGCCGCCATATTATCCGTTTCACGGATCAGTCTTTTGTAGAGGCTGCGCGTGACGAGCTTGCTCAAGACACCTATGATGCCGATAGCCGCCAGCGCATACAATGCTTTTCCTGTTTGTAAAATTTCCAGCATAAAAAGCTCCCCTTTCTTCTCCAGATTTTTCCAGATGGCTTTTATTATAGCCGCCTGTCCTGCCTTTGAAAAGATAGAAGGGCTTAGAATCGATCGTCAAATTCCCCCATAAAATAAGGCTTTTCGGGGATTTTTCCTCCGCCGGAGGCCCTTCAGCCACCGGTATCCTGCGATTCTTTCAGCATTGCGTCACATTTTGCTTAAACTGCCTCCTTTTGTGCCTGCGCGAGAACTCCTGCCTGATTCACCCAGTTTTCTTCCCTCAGGAAATCTTCTTTGCCATTTCCAGAATCAGGTTCACTGAGTGGCGGATCGCCTGGGCCTCAAACTCCGCGTAGTCCATCCCCGCGCTGTCATCTGCTTTATCGGAAATAGCACGGATTACAAGATAAGGAATACCGTTCAGGTATGCAGCCTGGGCAATAGCAGCACCCTCCATCTCCGTACAGCTCGCCTCAAATTCCTCGGCCAGCCATTTTTTCTTTTCCCTGTCGGAGATAAACTGATCGCCGCTGACTACCCGGCCCAGAAAAGCCTGAATGTCCGGGTTTACCTTCTCATTGCACGCAAGGGCCAGACTGCTCAATGCCTCATCCGCCGGAAAGGAAAAGGTATCTACCCTGGGGATCTGTCCCTTTCTGTACCCGAACCCACTGGCATCCATATCGTGCTGTACCGTATCTGTAGAGATGACAATGTCACCGATGTTGATCTCATTCTTCAGGGAACCTGCAATCCCCGTATTGATTACTGCATCTACATGGAATCTGTCTGCCAGAATCTGTGTGCACATGCCTGCATTTACCTTACCGATACCGGAACGCACAACCACTGCATCTTTTCCAGAAAGCTTTCCCACATAAAAATCCATCCCAGCCACAGCTGTAACCGTAACCTCTGTCATCTCTTCTTTAATTTTTGCAACTTCCTCATCCATCGCTCCAATAATTCCAAGCATCTGTCTGCCTCCTTTTTGTCCTGCATTTTCCTGCCCTCTGTGGGCTGTATCTGCTCTTTTTATTCTCCTGTTCATAAGCCGGCCTTTTTAAGACCATACCCATAGCCTCCGGCTGCTGTTTCCTTTGCTATTATAGAGTATCTCCCTTTTCTTGACAATTCTTTTTCAGCGAGGGTATAATCCACAGTGGAAAGAAAATTTACAGTGAACCTCTGCAGTTCTTAAAAACTTTATCACACCATGCCTGTCTCAGAACTGCAGTTTTCTTTTCATGCTCTCCTTATGAAAAGCCCTTTTCAAACAGTGGAGACAATGCTTATACTTATTACAAAGAGAGGAGATTTTATCATGATTTACACTACGAATGGCGTCTGTTCACGTGAAATTGAATTTGATGTAAAAGACAATAAGCTGACAAATGTACGCTTTATCGGCGGCTGTTCAGGAAATACACAGGGGGTTGCCCGCCTTGTGGAAGGGATGGATATCGACGAGGTGATTTCCAGGCTTAACGGAATCCGCTGCGGCTTCCGCCCCACCTCCTGTCCCGATCAGCTTGCCAATGCTTTAAAACAGTATAAGGCCAAATTATAGTCAGTACAGATGCCATGGCCTTTAAACATGCCTGCTTTTCTATGTGGATAAGACGCTTCTGCTTATCAGATGGCGCTTTTTCACCAATCCTTTTCCGTTTATAAGAAGGGACTGCCACAGTGAATTATTTTAAGGCAGCTTTATTCTCCGGCTTGATATCCGTTTATCCCTGTTGCACATACGGAATATTCTTGCGGCAGCCCTTCTCTGCAGGCACTATCTGTACCGTTTTTTATTTAAACATAGACTATCGAACCTTCCCCCACGTCCGAACGTCCTTTTCTCTTAAACGATTCTTTCCATATAGCGGGTTCCCTTTTCCCGTTAACTGTTTTCTTAGCCGCCTGCTCAGCCTGATACAGGCGTTAAGTTCTTAGAACATACATAGGAAAAGCATGACAGACGCTGCTGTAATGGCTGCCACGGATGCCCTTATCAGGATAACGAGCTGCTGAAGAGAACAGATTTCTCCCTCGCCAACTGAAACGGAAGCCTCAAAATTCTGCCCTGATTCCGGTTTGGCCCTGTCCTCGTCCTCACTCTGAGGTTTAATCTTTCTTTCCTCTATATCCTTTAAAAGTCTTTCGAAGCTGTATTTCCCGGACAGAGGGAGATCTTCCTCAGATATCTCTTTTTCTGCGTTCTCTAATCCTTTCAGAAGCTGTTCTTCGTCCCATCCGCAGGCACATTTCAGGCGCTTGTCCAATTCTTGATCTGTTTCATTTTCATTCTGACTTGTACCCACCTCACACCTCCTTCAAATCTTATCAAAGTGTTTCTGGGGTTGACTTTTTCTTTTTAGCGTTTACTATAATAATATGCTGAAGAAATGAAGATCTGTCGTTTCTCACTGTAATTTATATGGAGGCAAGATTATATGAAAAAAATCGTTTTGACCGGCGGCGGAACTGCCGGCCATGTTACCCCGAACCTGGCTCTGCTCCCTTCCCTCCGCGCAGAGGGGTTTGAAATCCGCTATATTGGTTCCTATAACGGTATTGAGCGCAGACTCATCGAGGATGCCAAAATTCCCTATGACGGCATATCCTCTGGAAAATTACGCCGTTATTTTGATCTGAAAAACTTTTCTGATCCTCTCCGGGTTTTAAAGGGCTACGCCCAGGCCAGAAAGCTGATCAGAAAATACAGACCGGACATTGTGTTTTCAAAGGGCGGCTTTGTCGCTGTCCCCGTTGTTCTGGCTGCAAAACACTATAAGGTTCCTGTTATCATCCATGAGTCTGATATGACCCCGGGACTGGCAAATAAAATCTGTATCCCAGCTGCAAAAAAAGTCTGCTGCAATTTTCCTGAAACGCTCCGCTTCCTTCCCGGAGAAAAGGCTGTACTTACCGGTTCTCCTATCAGGAAAGAGCTTCTCACCGGTGACCGTCTTGCAGGACTTCAGTATGCAGGTCTTTCTGCTAACCGGCCCGTCATTCTTGTCATCGGCGGAAGTCTGGGCTCTGTCACCGTAAATCATGCAGTCCGCAGTATACTGCCCCGGCTTTTATCCCAGTTTCAGGTGATACATATATGCGGAAAAGGTAATCTCGACCAGAGTCTGACAGGATTATCCGGATATGTTCAGTATGAATATGTCGATAAACCTCTGCGCCATCTGTTCGCTGCCTCGGATCTGGTTATATCCAGAGCAGGTGCAAACTCTATCTGCGAAATTCTGGCTCTCAGAAAGCCTAATATTCTGATTCCCCTTTCTGCTGCTGCCAGCCGAGGAGATCAGATTCTGAATGCAAAATCTTTTGCCAAACAAGGCTACAGCGCTGTTCTGGAAGAGGAGGTTCTGACACCAGACACACTCTTCCAGGCAGTTGCCGAAACCTATGAAAACCGTCAGTCCTTTATCAGTGCGATGGAAACAAGCACGCTAAACAATGCTGTCGACACCATTATGGCTCTGATTCATGACTGCATGAATTAGAGTGAATGTCAAATATTGTTTCATTCTCAAGGAGTCTTTTCAGCTCCTGCCTGGCCCGGAAGATGCGGGAACGACATACCGTTTCCGCAATGCCCAGGATCTGGCTCGTATCTCTGATTGTCCTTCCCTCCAGAACATGAAGAATGAGAACATCCCTCCAATCCTTTTTCATCCCTTCCATCAGATTCCTGATTTGCCGGTAAATATCATTTTCCACCACATGATGAAGCGTATCCTCATCCAACAGCTTTTCAAGCGCTGATATTATCTCAATATGCTCATAATTGCCGAATGCTCTGCATCTCTTATTTTTCCTGCAATAGTCAATCCATCTGCACCTGAGTATCATGGTAAGAAGAACCCGCTTCTGTCTGTCATTAAACTCCAGAGAATATCTGGCATAATATTCCAGAAATGTTTCGTGAACCATATCCTCAATATAATCACAGTCCACACCAATCTTCACAGCATATTTCTTCAACGGTATCAGATAGTTTTCATATAGAGCCCGCAACAGTTCAGCATCCCTCTGTTGCATACGTTCTCCTATGCGTCCATCTCAGACTTGAGCATGCCGCTTATCTTCGTCAGCTCCTCCTGTTCCATCTTTCCGGGTTTCCAGGCTACCATTTCCGGCCCATTCTCATATCTTGGGATCACATGGGCATGAAAATGGAAGACAGTCTGACCTGCGGCCTCTCCATTATTCTGAACAACATTAAATCCGGCGCATCCCAGCGTCTTCTTCATCGCCTTTCCAAGTCTGCCTGCAAGCGGAAGAATTTTTGCTGCAACTGCATCATCCAGCTCACACAGATCCCTGTAATGCTGCTTAGGAAGAATCAGGGAATGGCCCCTTGAGGCAGGACCGAGATCCAGTATCACCCTGAAATCACCATCCTCATAAACCGTAGCGGACGGAATTTCTCCATTCGCTATCTTGCAAAAAATACACTCTTTCTCTACCATTGGAACCACTCCTTTTCTGACTTACTTAATAATGTCTGTATATTTTTTTCTGGAAACCCAAGCATAAAATGGTATTCCCAGCAAAATTCCTACTAACAGGCCTCCCACATGGGCTGCATTGTCCACACCAGAACCGGTAAATCCCAGATACAGTGCGAAAAAAGCCATAACTGCAAGCTGCCCGCTGCTCAAATCTCCCAGTCTTCCCCTATTTATAAACACAATCCACATCAGTCCGCCCACAACACCAAAAATAGCACCTGATGCCCCTGCTGACATGGTGTACCAGTCTCCCATACTCCAATAGAACAGCAGGGAAACCATATTGGCTCCTACTCCACAAAGCAGGTAAAATAAAAGGTATCTCCCTCTTCCCAGTATCTGCTCCAGCCTGTCGCCCAATATAAACAAGACAAGCATGTTATTCAGCAGATGTCTGATATTGAAATGCAGAAAAACAGAGGTAATAAGACGATAGTACTCTCCCTTTTCTACGACAAGAAGAGGAATTACAGCTCCCTTTTCATATATCCATTCCTTATCTATCAAAAATCCCAAAACATCCGGGAGAAGGAAAAGTATGATATTGATTATGATAATAGCCCCATTCACCCGTGATATTCTTGCAAATTGATTCATCTATCAAGATATTCCTTATATATTTTCCTGTCTGAAACCGGCATGCGCTGGTATAATGTCCGCTCTTACGGACATTATACCATATCCTCCGGATATGGCAGCCT
>JAHZAR010000026.1 GCA_019423835.1 Clostridiales bacterium
GTGAAACGGTCAATAAGAGTAGTAAAAGTAAGATATTTGCTATATAGACTCTGAAATTTGTCATTCCATGAGAAGATGCGTGGTTCCGGGAGAGCGACTTCCGTGATTCACGTTTCAGCCCTTTGAGGCTCTGTCAGGATTGAGTAACATTCATACAGAAAGCAGAAGATGCCGGCAGAAGCGCTGAGTCTGCCAGGGACAGGTGCAAGAGGAAGGAGCGATTTCTGCTCTGCGTGTTCCTTCAGCGGAAGCGGCAGGCCGGATTTCGAGGCCGAAGGCGCGTGAACTTCCCGTTTTCGGAAAGTGCATTATTTTAGAAAGCGCTTTGGGGAGGAGCCCGAGGCATTCCTGCTGAAAGCTGTATGTATCTGGAGAGAACATCACTGAGAGCAGAAGAGGGAGAGGGCAGCATATAGAAACATGGAACATACCGCAAGGATTGTGTGCGAACAGGCGTACAGTCCCTGCGGTTTTTTATTTGAAAAGAAGCAGACGGTCTGCAGAGCAAAGTGCCCTGCAAAATGAGAATCAGTCCGGTTTAAGAAAACGGCCAAGGGCCAGGCGATTACAGAAAGAGGAGTAAAGATATGGGGGAGAAACTGAAGCTGTATGGGTTTAACAACCTGACCAAGTCCCTGAGCTTTAATATTTATGATGTCTGCTACGCAAAGACAGCCAGGGAGCAGAGAGATTATATTGCCTATATTGACGAGCAGTACAATTCTGAACGTCTGACGGGAATCCTCACAAGCCTGACGGATATGATCGGGGCGAGGGTTTTAAATATTGCCAAGCAGGACTACGATCCCCAGGGGGCGTCCGTGACGATTCTGATTGCCGAGGGCAGCATGATTCCGGCAGGGGAGACACAGCTGGCTCATCTGGATAAGAGCCACGTCACCGTACATACCTATCCGGAGTACCATCCGGAAACCTGCCTTGCCACCTTCCGCGTAGATATTGATGTGGCCACCTGCGGGGAGATTACGCCTCTTTCCACTCTGGATTATCTGATCCGTTCCTTTGACTCAGATATTATCACCATGGATTACCGGGTCAGAGGGTTTACAAGAGATATGGACGGCAGAAAGCTGTTTATGGATCACAGGGTTACATCCATTCAGGACTACATTGATCCAGAAATCCTGCTGCGCTATGATGCGGTGGATATCAATGTGTATGAGGCCAACCTGTTCCACACAAAGATGATGGTAAAAGAGGTAGACCTCCAGAATTATCTGTTTAAGACCGATATTTACGAGCTGCCGCCCAAGGTCAGGCTGGAAATTATGAACAGCCTCAGGCGGGAGATGATAGAGATATTCAGCGGCAGAAATATTTACTGATGCGGGGCCGCGCCGCAGGAGAGGAGGAAACGCCCGTGGAAACATTCACGCAGGAAAATGCCCCGATTTTCGAGGCGCTCGAGCGTTTTAAGAGTATGAGAGTGGTCCCGTTTGACGTGCCGGGACATAAGAGGGGAAGAGGAAATCCGGAACTGGCCGGGCTTCTGGGAGAAAAGTGTGTGGGGATTGATGTAAACTCCATGAAGCCTCTGGATAACCTCTGCCATCCGGTTTCCGTGATCGCCGAGGCAGAGCGCCTGGCGGCCGAAGCCTTCGGCGCCGCTCACGCCTTTCTGATGGTGGGGGGAACCACATCGGCCGTGCAGAGCATGATCCTCTCTGTGGTAAAGAGAGGCGATAAGATTATCCTGCCCAGAAATGTTCACCGGAGCGTGGTGGGGGCGCTGATCCTCTGCGGAGCGGTTCCGGTTTATGTAAACCCAGAGTGCGATATGCGTCTGGGGATCCCGCTGGGAATGAAGGTGGAGCAGGTAGAGCGGGCCATCAGGGAGAATCCGGAGGCAAAAGCCGTGCTGGTGAACAATCCCACCTACTACGGGATCTGCTCCAATCTTCGGGAGATTGTGAGACTGGCCCACCAGAATGGGATGCTCTGCCTGGCAGATGAGGCTCACGGCACGCATTTTTACTTTGGAGAAAACCTGCCTGTCTCAGCCATGGCAGCAGGAGCAGATATGGCGGCTGTTTCCATGCACAAGTCGGGAGGAAGCCTGACCCAGAGTTCTCTGCTGCTCACCGGCCCGGCCATGAATGTGGGACATGTGCGCCAGATCATCAACCTGACCCAGACCACCAGCGGCTCCTACCTGCTCCTGTCAAGCCTGGACATTTCCAGACGGAATCTGGCCCTCAGGGGAAGGGAGGCCTTCGCAGATGTGGTGCGCATGGCAGATTATGCCAGAGATGAGATTAATGCCATCGGAGGCTACTACGCCTTCTCCAAGGAGCTGATAAACGGAGACAGTATCTATGACTTCGATGTGACAAAGCTCTCGGTCCACACCCTGGACGTGGGGCTTGCAGGGATCGAGGTCTATGACCTGCTTCGGGATGAGTATGATATTCAGATTGAGTTCGGCGATCTGGGCAACTTCCTGGCTTATCTGTCCATCGGTGACAGACAGAGAGATCTGGAGCGGCTGGTGAGCGCCCTTGCGGAGATACGAAGGCGCTTCGGAAAGGAAGGGACGGGGATGGCGGTTCCGGAATACATCGATCCCCAGGTGGCAGTGTCGCCTCAGGAGGCCTTTTACGCAGACAAGGAGTCCCTCCCCATCGGGGAGACGGCCGGGTATATCTGCAGCGAGTTTGTTATGTGCTATCCGCCGGGCATCCCGATTCTGGCGCCGGGGGAGCGGATCACAGAGGAGATTCTCGCCTATATTGCCTATGCCAAAGAAAAGGGCTGTACGATGACCGGGCCGGAGGACGCAGATATCCTGAGGCTTAACGTGATAAAAGGGAGCAGGAGCTGATGACAGGCTTCGGGGAAAGGAGAAAAGATGGAATACTGGTTTTCTGAGGAGCAGACCTCAAACGTAAAGCTGTCAATCAGGGTTGACCGCCAGCTTTACAGCGGAAAAAGCGAGTTCCAGCGGATTGATGTGTTTGATTCACCGGAGTTTGGCCGGTTCCTGACGCTGGATGGATACATGATGCTGACGGAAAAGGATGAATTTATCTACCACGAGATGATCACCCATGTGCCCATGGCCGTTCACCCTGCCGTAAAGCAGGTTCTTGTCATCGGAGCCGGGGACGGCGGCGTGATCAGAGAACTGACCAGGTACCCGGAGATTGAACACATCGATCTGGTGGAAATCGACGAGCTGGTGGTGGAGGTGTGCAGAAAATATCTTCCCAGGACAGCCTGCCGTCTGGACGATCCGAGGGTGAGCATCCACTATGAGGATGGAGTCCGGTTTGTGCGCTCCTGTGAGGACAAATACGATCTGATCATTGTGGACTCCACAGATCCTTTTGGCCCGGGAGAGGGGCTGTTTACAAGAGAATTTTACGGGAGCTGCTTTAAGGCTCTTCACGACGACGGGATTATGGTCAATCAGCATGAGAGCCCCTTCTATCCGGAGGACGCTGTGGCCTGCCAGCGCGCCCACAAGCGGATTGTGGAGTCATTCCCCATCAGCCGCGTGTATCAGGCACATATTCCCACTTACCCTTCCGGCCACTGGCTGTTTGGTTTTGCCTCCAGAAAGTACCACCCCTTAAAGGATTTAAAGGAGGCTGCCTGGAATCTGAGGGGACTGTCCTGCCGCTACTATACGACGACCCTGCATAAAGGGGCCTTCTACCTTCCGGCCTACGTAGAGCAGCTGCTGGAGGAGGTCGAGTAGCCCCTCAGGACAAGCAGGGAAGAGGAGCAGAGGATCCGGCAGAGAATATAGAAAAGAATCCAGTAAAGTATACAGTAAAGAGAGGAAACGAAAATGTCAGAAAGCGTATCTGGACAGGCATCAGGAAAAAAGCCTTTGGAACTGTCTGCCAATGTATCGGTCTTTATGGGATTTGAAGCGGGATTTGACGAGGCGGATACGGTGGTATTCGGAGCTCCCTTTGACTCCACCACCTCCTTCCGCCCCGGAACCAGGTTTGGCAGTGATGCCATCCGCCGGGAGTCCTATGGGCTTGAGACCTACAGTCCCTATCAGGATCGGGATCTGGAGGACAGCCGTGTGATGGATGCGGGAGATCTGGAACTGGGCTTTGGAGATCCCAGACGGGCTCTTGCAGATATAGAGGCGTGCGCGTCCACGATTCTCAATGCAGGAAAACGGCCCTTCATGCTGGGAGGAGAGCATCTCGTCACCCTCGGCAGCTTCAGGGCTGTGCACAGAAAATATCCGGATGTACATATCATTCACTTTGACGCCCACACCGATCTCAGGGAGGATTATCTGGGAGAGCCCCTGTCCCATGCCTGCGTCATCAGGCGGTGCTGGGAGCTTACAGGAGACGGAAAAATCTTCCAGTTTGGAATCCGCTCCGGAGAGCGCAGGGAGTTTGAGTGGGCAAAGGAGCACACATCCCTGAACCGTTTTAATTTTGACGGGCTCTCAGAGGCGCTCAGCCGTCTGGAAGGAAAGCCGGTCTACTTTACCGTTGATCTGGATGTGATGGATCCGTCCGTATTTCCGGGGACAGGTACGCCGGAGCCGGGCGGAGTGAGCTTTGACGAGCTGAGAAGGGCTGTGACCCTGGTGTGCAGCAGGGCCAATATCGTCGGCTGCGATGTCAACGAGCTGAGCCCTCACTACGACCAGAGCGGAAGCTCCACGGCTGCCGCCTGCAAGATTGTCAGAGAAATGGTGCTGGCTATGCAGAAAGACAGGTAAATTTATTTTTAAGGAGGATAAAGTCATGGGAAAAGCATTAATCATCGGCTGCGGAGGAGTAGCCTCCGTTGCCATTCACAAGTGCTGTCAGAACAGCGAAGTTTTTGAGGAGCTCTGCATTGCCAGCAGGACAAAATCAAAGTGCGATGCGCTGAAGGAGAAGCTGGAGGGCACTACCTCCACAAAGATCACTACAGCCCAAGTGGACGCAAACGATGTGGACGCCCTGGTTGCGCTGATCAATGAGGTGAAGCCGGATGTGGTGTTAAACCTGGCTCTTCCATACCAGGATCTGACTATCATGGAGGCCTGCCTTGCCACCAGGACCCACTATGTGGACACAGCTAACTATGAGCCGGAAGATACGGCCAAGTTCGAGTACAGCTGGCAGTGGGCCTACAGGGAGCGCTTCGAGAAGGCCGGCATTACAGCCCTTCTGGGAAGCGGCTTTGATCCGGGCGTGACCAGCGTATTTTCCGCCTACGCGTTAAAGCATGAGTTTGACGAGATCAACTACATTGACATACTGGACTGCAACGGCGGCGACCACGGCTATCCGTTTGCAACGAACTTTAATCCGGAGATCAACATCCGCGAGGTTTCCGCCAAAGGCTCCTACTGGGAGGACGGCCACTGGGTAGAGACAGAGCCTATGGAGATCAAGCGCGTCTACAATTTCGAGGGTGTGGGGGAGAAGGACATGTACCTGCTTCACCATGAAGAGATCGAGAGCCTTGCCCTGAACATTCCGGGAATCAAGCGTATCCGCTTCTTCATGACCTTCGGACAGAGCTACCTGACACACTTGAAATGTCTGGAAAATGTGGGAATGACCTCCATTGAGCCGATTATGTATGAGGGGAAGGAGATTATCCCTCTTCAGTTCTTAAAGGCAGTCCTTCCTGACCCGTCCTCTCTGGGCCCGAGAACCAAGGGAAAGACAAATATCGGCTGCATTTTCCGCGGAAAGAAGGACGGCAAAGAGAAAACTTATTACCTCTACAATATCTGCGATCACCAGGAGTGCTATCAGGAGGTAGGCTCCCAGGCAGTTGCCTACACCACAGGAGTCCCGGCGATGATCGGCGCCATGATGGTGATGACAGGAAAGTGGCAGAAGCCAGGCGTATGGAACATGGAGCAGTTTGATCCGGATCCATTCATGGAAGCCCTGAATAAGTGGGGACTTCCCTGGAAGGAATCCCACGATCCGGTTCTCGTAGACTAGGAGGTCAAATTTTTGATGAATACAGAGCTGGATACAAGAGTAAGGGAAAAGAGGGGAGAAACCTTCCCGGAGAAAAGCGGGAAGGCGCCCGTTTCCACCCCGTATTTTCTCATAGACGAGGAAAGGCTCAGAAGAAACCTGGAGCTTTTGAAAAAGGTGCAGGAGGATACGGGCTGCCGCATTCTTCTGGCTCAGAAGGCGTTCTCCACCTTTTTTGCCTATCCCCTCATAAGGGAATACCTGGCGGGCAGCACCGCCAGCGGTCTCTATGAGGCGAGACTGGGCAGGGAGGAGTTTGGAGGAGAAACCCATGTATTTTCACCGGCCTACCGGGAGGACGAGTTTGAGGAGCTGTTAAGCTATGCAGATCACCTGGTCTTTAACTCCCCCTCCCAGCTGAGAAAGTACGGGAAGCGGGCGAGGGCTGCGGGAAAATCCGTGGGACTTCGGGTAAATCCTGAGTGTTCCACCCAGGAGGGACACGCCATCTATGATCCCTGTGCGCCCGGCTCCAGGCTTGGGACGACAGCAGAGAACTTCGATGAGAGCCTGCTTCCTTTGCTGGACGGCCTTCATTTCCACACACTCTGCGAGCAGAACTCCGACGCCCTCCAGCAGACGGCGGCGGCCTTTGAGGAGAAATTCGGAAAATACCTGGGGAACATGAAGTGGCTGAACCTGGGCGGCGGACATCATATTACAAGAGATGATTATGACGTAGAGCGCCTGGAGCGGGTGATCTCCCATTTCAGGGATGCATACGGCCTCACGGTTTATCTGGAACCGGGGGAAGCGGTTGTGCTGAATGCCGGTTTTCTGGTCTCTACGGTTCTGGAGACGGTGAAGAACGGCATCGACATAGCGATTCTCGATACCTCAGCCGCCTGCCACATGCCGGATGTGCTGGAAATGCCTTACCGCCCGCCGGTTTCAGACTCAGGGCTTCCGGGGGAGAAGGCATTTACCTTCCGTCTGGCAGGCCCCACCTGTCTGGCAGGGGACGTGATAGGGGATTACTCCTTTGACACCCCCCTTATGGCCGGAAGCCAGGTGGTATTTGAGGACATGGCCCTCTATACCATGGTAAAGACCAATACCTTCAACGGTATGGCCCTGCCTTCCATTGTCTGGCGGGGGCCGGACAAAAGAGAAACCCTGATAAAAAAATTCGGCTACGAGGATTTTAAGGGCAGACTGGGCTGAAAAGCCAGGTGAACAGGCTCTGAGAGGAAGGCTGCTTTGCAGACAGTATCAGCGAACACAGTCAGAGAGCGATGCAGAAAAAGGGAAGCCTGTCTTCCGGAACGGAAGAGATGGGCTTCCCTTTTTGACTTTCGCTTACAGGAAAATTCGCTGTGGCTCATATGATGTTTTATGATTCGCTGTGGTGGAGTAAAAGGCCTGGGAGGCAGGATTTTCCTGCAGCAAAGCCGGAATCTGCCGTCCGTAAGGCCGCTGCAGCCAAAGCCAGGAGCGCTCCCGGGAGTCCCGGATGGAATATCAAAAAGGCAGAGGCGGCTTGCTTTACAGTGTTCTGGCCCTGTCTGCAATAGTTTCCTGGAAGTTTACCACCCGGTGTTCATACTCAGAATCCATGTAGCTGGAGGTGATCAGGAAATCGGCTGTGGCCTTGTTGTTTGCGATGGGAATGTCATACACCTGGGCAATGCGGAGCAGTGCCTTCACATCCGGATCGTGGGGCTGGGCGGTCAGAGGATCGGAGAAAAAGATGATAAAGTCAACCCGTCCCTCCACTACCTTGGCACCAATCTGCTGATCTCCTCCCAGAGGGCCGCTGTTGTAGCCCTTGACAGGGAGCCCTGTGGCATCCGTGATCATGCGGGCCGTCGTTCCCGTTCCGCACAGGAAGTGATGCTTTAAAATCTCCTTGTGAGCTTCACACCATGCTTCTTCTGATCATGGGCGATAAGGGCGATATTTTTCTGTTTTCCAATGGTCATTGTCAGATACTCCATTCTGTGTCACCAGTCCTTTCTGATTTGGCTTATTTTCATCTGTCTTCCCCCTACAGCTCTATCATACCACAATCCGGTAAAGTGCCAATGAAAAAAATATAAAATCTTTGCAATTCTGGAAAGAATAGTATATAATGGGTCCATATACAAGGTTGGGAACGCATCTGAATTCTTTACAATCCCCAGATATGAAGAAATAAAAAGAAAATGACAGGACAGCGGCGGCCGGAGAAATGAAACCTGACGGTACGAAGGCAGACAAAGCATCCGTTCCCTCCTGAACCATCTCTGCTGTTCAGGTGCTGAAAATAAAGCTGATGCCGCCCGGATTTACGAGCATTTAAAGGATCACAGTGTATCACAGTAAGGAGAATTGAATATGAGAGAAAAACTTCAGACCTTGCCTTTAGTTCAGCTCAGAGAACTGGCGAAGGCCCAGGGAATCAAGGGTGTGACAGCTCTGAAAAAAGCGGAGCTGATTGAGCGCCTGTGTGAAGCGGCGGGCGAAAAAACGTCCGACAAGACTGCCTTGAAGGAGGAGAAGGAGAAAAAGCTGCCGTCCAGACAGCCAGCGCGTACTTCCTCCGAAGGGCCGGCTGCGTCCCGTGAACCAGAACCGGCTCAGGAGAAATTGTCCGCGAATAACAGCCAGGCTGAAAGGGGAGAGAAAAGTGCGAGAGAAAATGAAGCCTCTCCCCGCCAGGAGGAAAAGCATTCTCAGAGAACCTATGTGAGAAATGACTATCGCTCTGACTCCAGGGGCGGCCAGGGATACAGAGGAAATGGAACCCCCGGCTACAGAAATCAGAATGCCTCCTATGGTCGCAGCTACCAGTCCAGAAATCAGGACAGAAACCAGGATAAAAACCATGACAGGGCAGACGTGCGCATCTCAAGCGGGATGGGGGCTGGAAACAGCGCAGGCTCAGCCTGGTCCGGCAGCACCGATTCCAGAGCAGTTCAGAGCTCTTCCCAGTTCCAGGGTTCTATGTCTGAACCGGATATGGCGGGCATCTCCAGTGCGCAGGCATCCGGCAGGGACGAGCTGCAGACCGATCTGAGATATGATGCAAGAGGACAGGAACAGAGAAACCAGGATTACAGAGATCCGGGAGTGGAGGAGGTTAAGACAGAACTCCAGGATCTGGACAGCGGCATTGAGGCAAATGGAATTCTGGAGGTGATGCCGGACGGATTTGGCTTTATCCGCTGTGAAAATTTCCTTCCGGGTGAAAATGACGTGTACGTGGCTCCCTCCCAGATACGCCGGTTTAATTTAAAGACAGGCGATATTGTTCTGGGGAGCAGAAGAATCAAGACGGCTACAGAGAAATTTGCAGCTCTTTTGTATATTAAGTCAGTCAATGGCTATCCCCTCAGCGTGATAGAACGCAGGCCGAACTTTGAGAACCTGACGCCGATTTTTCCCGACGAGAGACTGCATATGGAGATGCCCGGAGCGAGAAACTCCACCGCCATGCGGGTGCTGGATCTGCTCTCCCCCATTGGAAAGGGACAGCGAGGCATGATCGTTTCCCCGCCCAAGGCCGGAAAGACGACGCTTTTAAAGCAGGTGGCCAAGGCGGTTACCACCAATCATCCGGATATGCACCTGATTATCCTTTTAATCGATGAGCGTCCGGAGGAGGTGACGGATATCAGGGAGGCCATCACGGGGCCCAACGTGGAAGTGATCTACTCTACCTTTGACGAGCTGCCTGAGCGCCACAAGCGAGTGTCTGAGATGGTCATCGAACGGGCCAAGCGTCTGGTGGAGCATGGACGCGACGTGATGATTCTCTTAGACAGCATGACGCGTCTGGCCCGTGCCTACAACCTGGTGGTTCCGGCCAGCGGCCGCACTCTCTCCGGAGGCCTTGATCCGGCGGCGCTTCACATGCCCAAGCGTTTCTTTGGAGCAGCCAGGAACATGAGAGAAGGCGGAAGCCTTACCATTCTGGCCACAGCCCTCATCGACACGGGAAGCCGGATGGACGACGTGATCTACGAGGAGTTCAAGGGAACCGGAAACATGGAGCTGGTGCTTGACAGAAAGCTCTCCGAAAAGAGAATCTTCCCGGCTATCGATATTCTCAAGTCAGGCACGAGAAGAGATGATCTGCTCTTAAATCCATTGGAATCAGAGGCCGTGGATATTATTCACAAGGCGACAAATACCTTAAAGCCGGAGGAATCGGTGGAGCGGATTCTTGATCTGTTCGCCAGAACAAAAAACAACAGGGAATTTGTGGATATGGTGAAAAAGGTAAGGCTATAAAGGCAGAGAGAAAAGAAAAAGATAATCAGAGCGCAGGATGCCAGGCTGGTGCCTGGCATCCTGCGCAGAGAAAAAGGCTGCTTAAGGCAGCCCCACAGCGGCGCGAAAAAGCTGGCAGGTTCCTCATGATTGAGAGGGAGGGAGCTGAGGCGGTCTCGACCGCTTTTTATTTATGCTGGACTGCCTGATGTGAAAACGGCCGGGAATAATTTTTCCGCATTCACTGCCCTTTTTTCCGGAGGCATTGTCCGTGCTGATGGCATTTAACAGGATTTTGAAGGCCTCACTTCCGATTTTGACAGAATCCTGCTGGACAGAGGAGATTCCTATGAAGGAGCTCCAGGGAAAATCATCAAAGCTCACGATGCCGAGATCGCTTCCAATTTGCCAGCCTTTTTTGGAAATCTGCTCCAGAAGTGCCTGCAGGACAAGGGTATTGGCTGCAATAAAGGCAGTGATCCTGTCCTCAGAGACAAGGGAAGCGGTCAGCTTTTCGATCTGCTTTCTATTCTTCGGCTCTATCTCAAAAACTTTCCCTTCAAAGTCAAGACGGGCACATATTTCCCGAAAAGCATCAGCGCGGAGCTGCCGGATAGAGCTGGTATCCAGAGCTTCGGTCAGCAATACAACCTGATCAAACTGTTCTTCCCTAAGGTGCAGAAGAATATCCTCCATCAGCTGCCGGTTATTGGAAGTGACAACAGGAAGCCCCAGGCCTTCGATATCCCGGTCCAGCAGGACAACAGGCAGGGACTGGCTGATCTGGCTGATGATTTCGTTATTGCCTCCCACGGTGTTGATGAGAAGACCGTCAACACTGTTGTCGAGATGCTTTTTTAAAAGCTTCAGTTCCGACGAAGCGGAGTTATTAGAAATAGATATCAGAAGCGAATAGCCTGCTTTCAGGGCCTTCTGGTTGATTGTGTCTAAAAGTGTAGAAAAAAAGGGGTTTGATATGTCAGAAATTATCACACCGATCAGCCGGGAATACTTCGATTTCAGGCTTCTGGCAATATTATTCGGCCGATAGCCGCTCTCCTTAATAATCTGTTCGATCCGGGCTTTTGTCTCTAAGGACATGGAATCGTACTTGCCGTTCAGAAAGCGTGAGATGGTGGTCGTGCTCACGTTTGCCTGGGCGGCAATATCTTTTATTGTCAATTGTTTCATTGAGAAACTTCCTCCGAGCAGTTTTTTCTTTATTTCGAATATTCCAGTTAAATATCCTCTATTTGATTTTTTAATAATATCATATTTCAGATGATTTGAGAACGGAAAAGGTGAAAAATATCATGCCGGCCTCTGGCATCTGCAGGAATTACAGCCCGCACAGCTGCAGAAATCTCTCATTTCTGCCCTGCTGCCTCACTGTATGTGATCCGTTTTTTCAGAAGTTGATCACAGACAGATACGGGTTGAGGTTAAAAGTTCACAAAAATATGGAAATATAATTGTGCACTATATAGAAAAGAAATAAAACATTTGACTTATCCTTAATGGGGTGTTATTCTGAGCTTAGGTAATCGGTTAACGAAATCAATTAACGAAATCAGTTACCTAAACCGATTACTGAGAGTAATGCATTACGGTAAGGGGAACAGTAAAAAATAGAAATGTACGGAGGGAGAACGCATGAAGGAATTATCAGGACTGACAAAACTGCCCCAGTCGGGAATCAGAAGAATGTTTGATTTGGCAAAGGACAGACAGGGAGTGGTGAGCTTCTGCCTGGGAGAACCGGATTTTACGACGCCGGACTATATAGTGGAGGCTGGAAAGAATTCACTGTTGGCGGGAAATACACACTACACAGATAATGCGGGGCTGCTGGAAACGAGAAAGGTGATTGCAGCTTATCTGCAGGAGTTTGATGGGATAACCTATGATCCGGTTTCTGAGATCTGCATGTGCACGGGAGCCATGGAGGGACTCTATCTGACGATGGTTACCCT
The DNA here is from genome assembly GCA_019423835.1 of Clostridiales bacterium. Lineage (GTDB taxonomy): Bacteria > Bacillota > Clostridia > Lachnospirales > Lachnospiraceae > Otoolea. Next base: position 12,155 of record JAHZAR010000026.1, read on the forward strand.
GTTTAACCAGGGTGATGAGGTGATCGTGGCAGATCCCTGTTACCCCAACTACCTGGGGCAGATTGCCATGACGGGTGCCGTTCCGGTGCCGGTTCCGGTCTACGAGGAGGACGGCTTTGTGTTCCGCAGAAAGGAACTGGAGAAGGCAGTGACGCCGAAGACAAAGGCGATTCTGCTGAACTCCCCCACCAACCCTACAGGCGGGGTGACTAAGGGAGAGGATCTTCAGGCAGTCGCAGATATAGCGGTTAAATATGATCTGTATGTAATCCTGGATGCTGTTTACAAGCAGCTTATCTATGATGACGATTCCTATGAAAATATTGCTTCTCTGGAGGGCATGAGGGAGAGAACGCTCTATATCGATTCATTTTCCAAATCCCATGCCATGACCGGCTGGAGGATCGGCTATATATGCGGCCCGAAAGAAGTCATTTCCCAGATGCCCAAGCTCCAGGAAAATGTGGTTTCCTGTATTTCTGCCTTCATCCAGGACGCGGCGGCGGAAGCGCTGAGGGATAAGAAGAGAAGCGATGAATGCGTAAAGGCCATGCGGGATGAATACAGAAGACGCCGGGATGTGTTTGTAGACGGACTGAACAGCATTGACAGAATCTCTGTGGTAAAGCCAAAGGGCGCATTCTACCTGTTTGTCAATATTAAGGAGACGGGGCTTACATCAGAAGAATTCTGCATCAGACTTTTGGAGGAACAGAATGTCCTCACCTCACCGGGCTCTGCCTTCGGGGCTATGGGAGAGGGATACATCCGTATCTCCTATGCGACCAGCATGGACACTATTCAGGAGGGGTTAAAGAGGATTCGCGCATTTGTTGCAGCCTTATAGGCTGTCAAATCAGAAAAGGGGTTAAGCAATGGAAAAAACAAGTGGAAAAAGCGGTCTGAAGAAGGTACTGAGCTTTCCCATGGTCGTTCTGATTATTATCAATATGGTAATCGGATCCGGCGTATTTTTTAAGGCACAGGGAGTTTTCACCATCACAAAAGGAACTCCTGGAATCGGACTGGCAGCCTGGGTGGCTGCCGGTATTATCAGTCTTCTGGGCGGGCTTACGGTGGCAGAGCTGGCTGGAGCCATTCCAAAAACGGGGGGAATGGTGTCGTGGATCGAGGAGATTTTTGGTAAGCAGCTGGGATACCTGGTTGGATGGGTGGAGGCCATCGTATTCTGGCCGGCGAATATCGGAGCTCTGGGAGCTGTGTTTGCAGTGCAGTTAGTTAACTTAATGGGGCTTCCGGAAAGTCATCTGGGAATCGTGTCTGCTGCAGCAATCTTGTTTCTGGTGGTGATGAACTGCCTGGGAGCCAAGGTAGGCGGCTGGATTGGGACGATATTTACCGTGGCAAAAATGATACCGCTGATTTTCATTATAATTCTGGCATTCACTTATGAAGGGGCAAATCCTCAGAATGTAGTGCCTCTGCTGCCCTCAGAGGGAAATGCAGTATCTATTTTCGGTGCAGCTGTCCTGTCCTGTATGTATTCCTATGATGGATGGATGCATGTGGGAAATGTGGCCGGAGAGATGAAAAATCCTGCCAGGGATCTTCCGAAGGCGATCGTGTTTGGTCTGTCAGCCGTCGTTGTGATCTATGCGGTGATCAACACTGCATATGTATTTATCATCCCGGCGCCTGAGCTGGCTCTGACAGCGACACCGGCAGCAGATGTAGCCGGTGTGATTCTCGGAAATTCCATCGGAACAAAGCTGATTACCATCGGCATCCTGATCTCCGTGTTTGGAACCCTGAACAGCAATATTATGATGGCTATCAGGATCCCCTACACCATGGGACTCCAGAATAAGCTGCCGGGCAGCAGTTATCTGAAGAAGCTCCATCCCACCTTCAGAACGCCTGTTTACAGCGGCATCTTAATTGCGGTGATCAGCGTGGTTATGGCTCTGTCTGGTTCCTACAATACACTGACCGATATGTGCATGTTTACGATCTGGATTTTCTACTCCCTGACCTTTTTGGGAGTGATCAAGTACAGAAAGGATCGGCCCGACATTGTGAGAACGTACAGGGTTCCCGGTTATCCGGTCATCCCGGTGCTGGCCTTTGCAGGAGGCGCATTCGTGGTGCTGATGACGCTGGTAACCCAGACCATGCTGGCTGTCGTGGGCCTTGGCCTGACACTGCTGGGGCTGATTGTATATTATTTCAGAAAAGACAAGATTGAAGACATCTCAGTTGTAGAATAGAGGAAGACAGAGGAAACGGTTATGGAGTTTGAAAAGGTACTGAAACAGATTGGACAGATTGGCATCCTTCCCGTTGTGAAAATTGAGGCGCGGGAGCAGGCGGCGCCTCTGGCAGAATGCCTTGAGAGGGCAGGCTTTCCCGCTGTGGAGATTACCTTCCGCACCGGCGCGTGCACGGAGGCCATAAGAGAGATTAAAAAAAAGGTTCCCGGGGTATTGGTGGGGGCCGGGGGGGAATGGCAAATTTTGGTAGGGGAGAACAACAGGCCCGGGAGGCCCTGGAGGCAGGGGCGGAATTTCTGATAAGTCCGGGATGGAACCGGGCGCTCGCCCAGGCCTTCAGAGAGCTTCCCTACATACCCGGCTGCCAGACTCCGGGAGAAGTGCAGGAGGCCAGGGAGATGGGGTATTCGACTGTGAAAATTTTTCCGGCAGAATGCTGCGGAGGGATTTCCTATCTGAAAACCTTATCCTCTGTGTTTTCAGGCATGAAGTTTGTCCCAACGGGAGGAATTTCGGCAGAGACTTTTTCCGGTTATCTGAAGCTCCCGTCTGTGCTGGCGTGCGGCGGCAGCTTCATGGCTCCGGAAAAACTGATAAAGGAGGAGAATTTCGCTGCCATCGGGGAGCGGTGCCGGAATGCAGCAGAAAAGCTGTTTGGTTTTCACATTGCCCATGTAGGCATTAACTGTGAGGGAAGAGAAGAGGCGGCCGGGATCGCCCAGGTGCTGCAGGAGTGGTTTGGCTTTGAGCCGGCAGAAAATCCTTCCTCCATATTCGCGGGAACCAGTGTAGAAATTATGAAGGAGCCCTATCTCGGCGCGAAAGGACATATTGCGATTGCGGCGGGCTTTCCGGAAAGGGCGAAAAATTATCTGGAGAGAAAAGGCGTGCGATTCCGGGAGGAGAGCGCCGTATACAGGGAAGGAGGAGAACTTCAGGCTATCTATTTCGAGAGAGAGATCGGCGGCTTTGCGGTTCATCTTGTGAGAAAGGCATAGCAGGGAGAATGGTATGGGAAAAGTATTATTGTTCGGCGAGCCTATGGCTCTGCTGATTTCTGACACTGCGGGCCCTCTTGCGGAGGCGGGACATTTTTCCAGGGCAATGTCCGGAGCGGAGGTCAATGTCTCCATCGGGCTTGTGCGCCTGGGACATGAGGTTACCTACCTGACAAGGCTAGGTGATGACCCGTTTGGGCACTATATAGAAAAACGGCTCAGAGAAAACGGAATTGGAACAGAATGGCTTACCTTTGACAGCGAATACCGGACGGGGATCCAGCTGAAGGGGAGATCGGAAGACGGGCAGGATCCGGATACCTTTTACTACAGGAAGGGATCCGCTGCCTCCCATATTACGGCTGCACAGGTGGAGCGGATTGATCTGTCCGGGATAGACCATGTACATGTGACAGGAATTCCGCCGGCCTTATCGGAATCTGCCAGAGAAGCATCTTTCTGCCTGATGGCCAGGGCCAGGGACCAGGGGATTTATACCAGCTTTGACCCGAACATCAGGCCGTGCCTCTGGGCCAGTGAAGAGGAAATGCGCCAGGTGCTCAACGAGCTGTCCTCTCTGGCGGACATGGTTCTGCCGGGGCGGGCAGAATGCCGGATCCTGTGCCGGACCGGCGATATGGATGAGGCTGCCGATTTTTATCAGAATACAGGTGTAAAAACGGTTATCATAAAAAACGGAAGCAGGGGGGCATATGTGAGAGACGGAAGCGAAACCTTCCAGGTACCGGGCTACAGGGTGGAAAAGGTGATCGACACGGTAGGAGCCGGAGACGGGTTTGCAGCGGGCGTGATCAGCGGAAGGCTGGAAGGACTTTCCATGCCGGAGATGGTGCGGAGAGGAAATGCCATAGGCGCCCTGCAGGTGATGAATATCGGGGACAACGAGGGACTTCCTGACAGAACGAGGCTGGAGCTGTTTCAGGGCGGAAGAAAATCTACACAGAAACGGTTTTGACAAAACCAGATTGCTGAAAAAACGATGTCTGAGAAAAATAACAAGTGACAGAAAGGGGATCACGGGATGAAGGCATTAGTCTATGCGGGTGCAAAAAAAGCAGAGGTTCGGGAGGTGCCGGAGCCTCAGAAGAAGGAAGGGACCCTAAGGCTTGAGATACAGTACTGCGGCGTCTGCGGATCAGATGTGGGGATCTGGCTGGGAACACATCCCAGGGCCAAGGCTCCTCTGATTTTCGGACATGAGTTCCTGGGTATCGCTGCGGAGGACGGGAAACATATAAAGAAGGGTGACCGGGTGGTGCCCTATCCTCTGCTGTCCTGCGGCCGCTGCCTGGCATGCAGGAGCGGAAATGAGCATGTGTGCAATACCCTTGGCTTAATTGGGATTGATACGGACGGCGGAATGTGCAATACTGCTTATGTAGATGAGTCAGTTCTTGTCAAAGTTCCGGAGGGCGTCAGCGACCGGGCGGCTGTGCTGATCGAACCCCTGGCTGTGCTGGTTCACGGGCTTCACATGTCAGGCTTCCAGATGATGGACACGGCAGTGGTGATCGGAGCAGGGCCCATCGGAATCCTCTGCGGAATTGTCTTAAAATGGGCGGGTGCATCGAAAATTTTCATCTCTGATCTGGCTGAAAAGCGCCTTCAGCTGGCAGAGGAGCTGGGAATGATACCTGTCAACCCGGAAAAAGAAAATCTGGAGAAGCTGGTGAAGGAGGCCACAGGAGGAGAAGGCTGTGATGTACTCTTCGAGTGCAGCGGTGCTGCCTCCGCTGCCATGGAGATGTCAGAGATCACCCGGGTGAGAGGGAAAATCTGTGTGGTATCCATCCATAAAAAGCCCCACGAGGTCAACCTGCAGAGCATGAATTTTAAGGAACAGACACTGGTGGGAACCAGAGTATACACCAGAGAAGAATTTCGCCAGGCGGCAGAGCTGACAAAGGAGCTGGAACCACAGCTTCAGCGGGTGGTAACTCATATTGTTCCCCTGGAGGAAAGTGACAAGGTGTTTGATATGATCGGCGATCCGGACTGCGGAACAGTCAAGGTCGCGGTAGACTGCAGGAGGCGGTAAGGCATGAACTTATTTGATATAAAGGGGAAAAAAGCGATTGTGACAGGGGGCAGCAGAGGCCTTGGGTATGGGATGGCAGAGGGTCTGATGGAGGCAGGCTGCGAAACGGTAATCATCGGAGTCTCAGACCGTGTTTTCCGCACAGCACAGGAGTTTCGGGAGAGAGGACTTTCCTGTCAGGCAGTGAGGGCAGATCTGGGGGACCGGGAAGAACTGGAACCCTGTTTTAAAAAGGCAGTAGAACTGCTGGGAGGACGGCTGGATATTCTTGTGACAGCCCATGGCATACAGAGCCGCCATAAATCAGAAGAATTTCCTCCGGAAGACTGGAGCCGTGTGCTGGACGTAAATCTGACCGCCGTCTTCCTGCTGTGCCAGATGGCGGCCAGACAGTTTATGGCGCAGGGGGAAGGAGGGAAAATTATTACCGTGTCCTCTATGCTTTCCTTTTTCGGAGGCTTTACCGTTCCTGCCTATGCAGCGTCAAAGGGAGGGGTTGCACAGCTGACCAAGGCGCTCTGCAATGAGTGGGCAGGAAAAGGAATCACCGTAAACTCTCTGGCTCCCGGATATATGGCAACCGATATGAATGAGGCGCTGTTAGACCCGGAAAATCCGAGAAATGCAGAGATTACCGGAAGGATTCCTGCAGGACGGTGGGGAACAGGAGAGGATATGAAGGGGCCGGTGATTTTCCTGGCGTCCAGGGCTTCTGACTACCTGAACGGGGCTGTGATTCCTGTAGACGGAGGATATCTGGTACGCTGACGGCCAGGAGGGATGTTGCCTTGAAGGACAGCGGCATTATGCCTGAGAAAAAAGATGGGAGGAACAGAGCTTGAAAATTTATGTGACGGACTGTGATCATGCAGACATGAATATCGAAAAGAAAATTTTTGAGGAGGCGGGGCTGTCTTTTGAACACTGTAAGGCAGTGACGGAGGATGAGGTTATCAGGAGCTGTCCGGACGGAGAGATTTTTCTGGTACAGTACGCCCACATTACAGAGAAGGTAATGGAAAACATTCCATCCCTGAAACTGATCGTGCGCTATGGGGTAGGGGTGGATACAGTTGATCTGGAGGCTGCCGCGAGACATGGGATACAGGTGTGCAATGTTCCCGATTACGGGATGAATGAGGTGGCAGATCAGGCTGCCGCCATGCTTCTGGCCCTGAAGCGGAAACTGACGGTGATGAACCGGTACACCAGGGAAGAAAAATGGGATTACACGAAAGCGATCCCTATTCACCGCTTCAGCGAACAGACAGTGGGAATCGTGGGGCTTGGCAGAATCGGCAGGTGCTTTGCCTCCCGTGTCCACGCATTTGGATTTCGCATATTGGGTTACGATCCCGTTTATAAGGAGATCCCGGGAATGGATTATATTCAGATGACCGATTTTGCCACCCTGCTCGAAGAGTCGGATGCCATCTCTGTCCACTGCCCGGCAGATGGGAACAGGAATCTGTTTGCAGGAGAGCAGTTTCGCCGGATGAAAAAAGAGGCGGTGATTATCAATGTGTCGCGGGGCGGGATTATCAATGAGAGGGCTCTGGATCAGGCGCTGAGCGAGGGCATGATAGCGGGAGCAGGGCTGGACTGCCTGGAAAAAGAACCGATGGAGGCGGGAAGCCCTCTGCTTCGCCATGAGAACCTGATCGTCACTCCCCATATGGCCTGGTATTCGGAGGAGGCTGCAAGGGAGCTGAAGAGAAAGGCTGCCGAGGAGGCCGTCCGCTTTGTTAAGGGGGAGGCTGTGAGGTATCCGGTGAACCAGATTGGGCGAAAAAAATAAAAGCGCAGAGGGAAGCTGCTGGCTGTACAGGTATGATAATAATTAAAAACGGAAGTCAGCAAAAGCCAGTCCGGCTTAATAGGATATACTAGGAAACCTTTAATATTTTCCAGACGCTTTCTGCAGTTTATCCATGCGGGTGTATTCCTTGACGTCAGTAAAAACCCCTTGCATTCCCCTATATTTTGTGCTATACTACCTAAGCTGTGTATAGTAGATTTACTGCGCAGCAAGACAGAGATTCGCAAAACAGGCGATTGAAATTTTGGTACACATTTGTACGTGCGGTCGGAAACCGCAGAAGAAAAATTGAGAGGTGAAAATCATGAAGGAAGGAATCCATCCAGCTTATTATCAGGCAAAGGTTGTTTGCAACTGCGGCAACGAGTTCGTAACAGGTTCTACCAAGCAGGACATCCACGTTGAGGTTTGCTCCAAGTGCCATTCTTTCTACACAGGACAGCAGAAGGCTGCATCCGCTCGCGGACGTATCGATAAGTTCAACCGCAAGTACGGTATCAACGCAAACTAATCAGTTTGGCTAAGTAAGGGTTGGGTTTTAATGGCAACATGAAACCCAACCTTTTTGGTATATAAAATTTCTGGCGGGCGGTCCCTGCGGACAGAACAGTGCCGCAGGGACCAGGTGTGAATGAGATATAGGAGAGTGTAAATGAAGTATTCAGGAATCGGTGGCCAGGCCGTGATCGAGGGAATCATGATGATGAACCGCAACGATTACGCGGTGGCGGTCAGGAAGCCCGATCAGGAGATAGAGGTAAAAAAAGACCGATATGTCAGCATTACCCAGAAGGTGAAGCTCTTTTCCATTCCGTTTGTCAGAGGAGTGTTCCGCTTTGCGGATTCCATGATTGTCGGTATGCGGACGCTGACGTATTCGGCCAGTTTCTTTGAGGACGATGAGGAATCGGAGCCTGGAACCATCGAAAAATTTCTCGACCGGGTGCTGGGGGAAAAGCTGGAGAGCGCGCTTATGGCCCTGGTTATGGTGCTGTCCTTTGTCCTGGCGATTGGGATTTTCATGCTCCTTCCCCTGTTTCTGGCGGGGCTGTTTTCCCGCTTTATCACATCGGAGCATGTGATGGCAATTCTGGAGGGAGTAATCAGGATCGGTATCTTTATCGCCTACATCAAGCTTGTGTCGCGCATGGAGGATATCAGGCGTACGTTTATGTATCACGGTGCAGAGCACAAATGCATCAACTGCGTGGAGCACGGCCTTCCCCTGACGGTGGAAAATGTGCGAAAAAGCTCCAAAGAGCATAAGCGGTGCGGAACGAGTTTCATACTGATTGTCATGGTCATCAGCATTCTGTTTTTTATGGTCATCCGGGTGGATGAGATCTGGCTGAGATTTTTGAGCAGGATTATTCTGGTTCCGGTCATTGCGGGTGTTTCCTATGAAATTCTTCAGCTCGCAGGGCGCAGCAATTCAAAGATCATGGATCTGGTGAGCAGGCCGGGCATGTGGATGCAGGGCCTTACCACAAAGGAACCGGACGACTCCATGATCCAGGTGGCAATCGCTGCTACAGAGGCTGTCTTTGACTGGAAGGCTTATCTGCGGGAAAATTTTCCCGACACGGATCTAAGTGCCTTTGAAACCTCTGAGGAGGGTCAGGATTCGGTTCTGCAGACAGCGGCTGTTCCCTTCTGTGACACAGAGGAAGGGGAGGCCAAAGAGGAGCTTCTCAGGAGGGATGCATGAGCGGGAAAGAGATGAAAGAGCCGGTGATAGGGCAGGACAGCCTGCCAAATCCCACCTGGCAGGAGGCGCTCGACGAGGGAGTGAGAGTGCTCTCACAGGCGGGAATAGCAGAGGCGCAGCTGGATGCCTGGTATCTGTTTTCAGAGAGCTTTCCCATTGACAGGGTTCACTTTCTCATGGACAGGAACAGGCCCATACACAGGGAAATATTTGAGAAGGGATGGCCTCTGTTTGCGAAACGGATTGAAAAGCGCGCCGGCAGGATTCCGCTTCAGCACATTTTGGGAAGCCAGGAGTTTATGGGACTCTCTTTCCAGGTGAACGAGCATGTGCTCATACCCAGGCAGGATACGGAGACGCTGGTGGAGGAGGTGCTCAGGGACTGCCCAGACAGGAAGATGGATATTCTTGACATGTGCACGGGCTCCGGCTGCATCGGTCTGAGTCTTGCGGTGCTGGGAAGGTACAGAAGCGTCACTGCCGCGGATGTGTCGGAGGACGCGCTCCGGGTGGCGGCCGGGAATGCGAAACGGCTGTTTCTGATTCAGAAGGATGTGGTCAGGGCAGAGGCGAAAAATTTCCCCGGCATGCCCTGCCGGACAGAGCTGACAGTCTGGGCAGGAAAAAACAGAGAAACTGCAGAGACAAGAAGGTTTCGCCTTGTGTGCAGCGATCTGTTTTCCGAATTTACTGCAGAGCGCTTTGACGCCATTGTGTCGAACCCGCCCTACATCCCATCCAGTGAGGTGGAAAAGTTAGAGCCGGAGGTCAGGGATCATGAGCCGCGGCTGGCCCTTGACGGAAGTGCCGACGGACTTCATTTTTATCGGCTCCTGGCTGAAGCGTGCAGGAAGTATCTGAAGAAGGGCGGCCGGGTCTATTTTGAGATAGGCTGTGATCAGGCCTGCGCCGTGACGGGGCTGCTGGCACAGCAGGGCTACACGGAAATTCAGGTGATAAAGGATGCTCCGGGCCTTGATCGGGTGGTGAAGGCTGTCTGGCCGCAGTCCTGAGAAGGATTGCAGGCAGCGGAATCAGAAACAGAAAGCAGGAACAGGATTAACCTGTGATAAGGCTGCGAACAAGAGAAAGCAGAAAATAAGTGCATAGGAATATACAGCCTGCCGGACAGGAATCAGGTGTTTTGCCGGCAGGAAGGAGGTTGTCATGTTTGATCGTTTGGACGATTTGCTGATCCGATATGAGGAGCTGATGGAAGAGCTCAACAATCCATATGTGGTAGAGGATCAGAAAAAATTCAGAAAGCTCATGAAGGAGCAGGCAGATCTGGCCCCTATCGTGGAGGCATATAAAAATTACAAGCAGGCCCACCAGGATGTGGAGGACAGTGTGGCGCTTCTCGAGGAGGAGTCTGATGAGGAGATGCGTGAGCTGGCCAAGGAGGAGCTGGCGGACGCAAAGAAGCGTATTGAGGAGCTGGAGCAGGAGCTGAAAATTCTTCTGCTTCCAAAGGATCCCAATGATGAAAAGAATGTTATGGTGGAGATCCGCGCCGGAGCCGGCGGAGACGAGGCAGCGCTCTTTGCCTCCGAGCTGTACCGCATGTATGTGCGCTATGCAGAGCGCAAGCGCTGGAAGACAGAGATCGTCAGCTTAAATGAAAATGGGATTGGAGGCTTTAAGGAGGTTGTGTTTATGGTGACGGGCCAGGGCGCATACTCCAAGCTCAAATATGAGAGCGGTGTTCACCGCGTTCAGCGTGTGCCGGAAACGGAGGCCGGCGGAAGAAGCCATACCTCCACGGCGACAGTGGCCGTTATGCCGGAGGCAGAGGAGTTTGACATCGAAATTGACATGAACGACTGCCGCATTGATGTTATGCGTGCATCAGGAAACGGAGGACAGTGTGTCAATACCACTGACTCTGCCGTGCGTCTGACCCATATCCCCACAGGGATTGTAATTTACAGCCAGACAGAGAAATCACAGCTTCAGAATAAGGAAAAGGCTTTTCGCCTTCTGCGCTCCAAGCTGTATGATCTGGAGCTGGAAAGAAGGCAGAACGAGGAGTCAGAGGCGAGGAGAAGCCAGATTGGAACGGGCGACCGCTCTGAAAAGATCCGCACCTACAATTTCCCCCAGGGCCGTGTGACAGAGCACAGGATCAAGCTGACACTCTATAAGATCGATTCCGTCATGGACGGAGAGCTGGATGAGCTGATCGACAGCCTGATCGCAGCAGACCAGGCGGCAAAGCTGGCAAAGCTCAATGAAGAAGTATAACTTTCAGAGAAAAGTTCAAAAGACAGGCCAACAGGCGGAACAATACGGCATGGCCGGCAAAAGCCAAAGCCACAGAGAAGGACGGGCTGCATATGCAGCCCGTCCTTCTCTGTGATGAAGCCAGCCAGGATTTTTCTTCTGCCGGCTCTGTCGATTTTCTGCGCTTTTTCGGGATTTTCGCTGAAATGGAGTGAAAGAAGGCGATAAATGCGGTGTTCTCCGGAGCGAGGCACATTGAAATTCACTCAGGCAGGTGATAGAATCAGGAGCCGAAACCTGTGCTGCGGCGGAATCGCTGGGCAGACAGCAGAGGGGCTGCCGGTTCCTAAACCTGTTCCTTCCGGTTGACATACTGGCATTTGAGATAGTAAGATTAGGTACAGAATCTGTCGAACAGACGAGATGAGGAGGAAGCGGAAGTGGAACTCAGGATAAAACTGACAGAACAGGAAATTTATACCTTTTTAAAGCACACATTTTACAGGGGAGCCAGGGGGGCGGTGAGCCTTCTCTGCGTGCTTCTGATGATTCTGGTTGTAGCGGTATCCTGGAACCGGCAGCCGCCGACAGGCAGAGTGATTCTTCTTGCAGGAGTGGTTCTGCTGATTCTCATGCAGCCCTTTGCCCTTCGCCGCCGGGCAGCTGCCCAGATAAAGGATCCGGAACAGTCGAAAGAGATATACCTGCGCATTGACTATAATGGACTGAAAGCTCAGCAGGGCAGGGAAAAAGCGAACATAGGATGGCGGCAGGTGGAGAAAGTCATAAGGCTTTCAGGGATCTATGTCATTGGACTTCGAGGCGGCAAATCCTACCTGATTCCTGACCGGGTTCTCACCGGAACGAAGAAGGCGCAGTTTGAAAAACTTTTAAAGACCTATGTTTCAGCTGAAAAAATGAAAGGAATCTGATTATGAAAATCATTGAAACATACAGCCCGGAGGAAACCTTTGAAGCCGGAAGGCACATGGGAGAGAAGGCAAAGGCAGGGGAAGTGTATTGCCTGAACGGCGACCTGGGAGTGGGGAAAACCGTATTCACCCAGGGCTTTGCAAGGGGACTTGGAATACAGGGAACGGTAAACAGCCCAACCTTTACCATTGTTCAGCAGTACGATGAGGGAAGGCTTCCCCTCTACCATTTTGATGTCTATCGGATTGGAGATATCAGCGAGATGGACGAGATCGGCTATGAGGACTGCTTCTATGGGGAGGGAGTCTGCTTAATTGAGTGGTCGTCACTGATTGGGGAGATTCTCCCGGAGCATGCCACTGAAATCCGTATTGAGAAAGACCTGAAAAAAGGATTCGACTACCGCAGAATCAGCGTGGAGGAAAGAAAATGAGAATATTAGGAATTGAGAGCTCATCCCTGGTGGCGTCTGTCGCCATTGTAACAGATGATATACTGACGGCAGAGTATACGGTAAACTTAAAAAAAACGCATTCCCAGACGCTTCTTCCAATGATTGACGAGGTGATCCGGATGCTGGAGATTGAGCTGGACACCATAGATGCCATCGCCGTTTCAGGAGGCCCCGGCTCCTTTACAGGACTCCGGATCGGATCCGCCACAGCCAAAGGTCTGGGGCTTGCCATGAAAAAGCCGCTGATTCATGTGCCGACGGTGGATGCTATGGCTTATGGCCTCTACGGGACAGATGGACTTATCTGTCCCATCATGGATGCCCGCAGAAATCAGGTGTATACAGGCCTCTACCATTTCAGGGACCGCTTTGAAGTGGTAAAGAACCAGTGGCCGTCCGATGTGAGGGAGCTGATGGACGAATTAAATGAGAGAGGGGAGCGGGTAATCTTTCTCGGAGATGGGGTGCCGCCCTACAGAGCCTTGATTGAAGAGAGCATCAAAGTTCCCTGCGACTTTGCTCCAGCTCATGTAAACAGGCAGAGAGCGGCGTCTGTGGCTGCTCTGGGTGCCGTCTATTTCGCAGAGGGGAGAACGGAAACCGCTATGGAGCACAGGCCGGATTATCTCAGAAAATCTCAGGCTGAGAGGGAACGGGAGGTGGCTGAGCGCCAGGGTGAGATGGAAAAGCTGGCTGCCGGAATCCAGGTAGTAGAGCGCCCGGAAGCCCGGAATATGCCGGAACAGGGAGAAAAAGCTGCAGAGAAGAAGGGCGCAGATAAGAAAGCAGAGACAGGGAAAGGGGCGCTGTGCTGATGGAGACTGGCAGACAGACAAGGCTTTTAGTCAGACCTATGACAGAACGGGACCTTTCGGAAGCTGCCAACCTGGAACGGCTCAGTTTTTCCGTACCCTGGTCAGAAACGCTGCTGGCAGAGTGCCTGGTCAGCCGGCTTGATCTGAGCTGGGTGCTGGAAGAGGAACAGACGGAGGGCCTGCAGCAGGCCGGAAGAAGGAGGATCGCCGGATACTGCAATCTCCGGGTCATTGCAGGAGAGGGCGAGCTGATGCGTATTGCTGTACATCCGGACCTTCGGGGAAGGGGGTACGCAAGGATCCTGATGGATACGCTGGTCCGTTCTGCCAGAGAGCGGGGAGTCTCTGTGATCACGCTGGAGGTAAGAAATTCCAACCAGTCTGCCAGAAACCTTTATAAATCCTATGGTTTTGTGGAGGAGGCTGTCAGAAAAGGCTATTACACAGAACCGGTTGAGGACGCGATCATCATGGGCCTTCGCCTCTATTGAAATAATTACCACTTAAAAATCTGAATAGAAAAGACTATAATGTAGGGGTATCCGGTGCGGATGCCCCTTTGGTTTGTATTACAGGAAATTCTTCTGAATTTCCTGTAATGTAAAAAGCCCTGCCGGGCGGGATGCACACGCCGTGCAGAGGAAAAAGGCTGCTTAGGGCAGCTGCGCGGCGGCGCGAAAAAGCAGGCAAGCCCCTCATGATTGAGGGGTGGGGAGCTGAAGCGGGCCAGCCCGCTTTTTTATCTCAGGGGAAGGGGCTGATATTTGCACAGAAGAAAGGTGAGAGGGAAAATGAGAAAGTACAAAAAAGACAGGGAGCTGGAATCGGTGTACTGCAACTGGTGCGGCAAAAGGTTAATGGTGAAGGATGGAATTATGCGGGAGGGCGGAGCGCGGTTTGAAATCGCGTGGGACTATTTTTCAGAAAAGGACGGCGAGCGGCACAGCTTTGATCTGTGTGAGGAGTGCTACGATGAGCTGGTGAACCAGTTCAGAATTCCTGTGGAGGTGGAGGAACAGACAGAGCTCCTGTAGTATCTCAGGCGCTTGACGGAAATGGAGCCTCCCAAAACTGAAATTGAAAATATTCGGAAAAGGCTGTGGCAACAGAACCTCCGGCAGACTGCCGTATCCGGCCGTCAGAAGAGCAGAGGCTCAGGAGGAGGATTTGCGGCAGCCTTTCTGTGTTTTCTGTATGCGCAAAGGAAAAGAAAATGGAAAAATGGACGGAGGCGTGTTATGATAGATAGGCAGAGTCAGCCTTGAGCGCTGAACAGACCGGCGTTCGTCAGGCGTTGGCCGGAAGCCCGGGAAGGCAGAGCTGCGAGAGATACACAGAAAAAACAGGAGGGACAGCCAGTGACGATTGAAAACAATCCAAAGGAAATTGCTGCGATGGAGGAGTTTCACAGGGGAAACCGGGCAGAGGGGTTAAGGCTGCAGGAGGAGTTTGCAGCAGCTTTCAGAGAGGAGTATAAGGACAAGGATCACTGCCCCTGCAAAAAGGCCTGCCGCTATCATGGAAACTGCAAGGAATGTGTTGCCATACACAGGGCTCACCAGGAGCATGTGCCAAACTGTATGAGACCTCTGCTGAATAAAAAGATCAGGCTCCTCTCTGAGCTCACAGAGCACACGATTGCAGGCGAAATAGAGATGCCGAAGGAGATTCTGAGGAAGGAGTTTCAGTAATCGGAAGGGCCTGACGGATAAACTTGCGAAAGGGAAAGCATTTGTGGTATGATTTTACAGGCTCCGGTACCGGAGCCTGTAAAATCATACGGAACAAAAAGTTTGCAGAGAGGAAATATAGAATATGTTAGATGTTTGTCTGTTGGGAACAGGGGGGATGATGCCTCTTCCATATCGGTGGCTCACCTCCATGATGACGCGGTGCGACGGGAGCAATCTGCTGATCGACTGCGGAGAGGGAACCCAGGTGGCGCTTAAGGAAAAGGGGTGGAGTCCCAAACCGATTGATATAATCTGCTTTACCCATTACCATGCAGATCACATCAGCGGTCTGCCGGGGCTTCTGCTCACCATGGGAAATGCCGAGAGGACCGAGCCGGTGACCATGATTGGCCCCAAGGGTCTGGAGCGGGTGGTGGGGGCTCTTCGCATGATTGCGCCGGAGCTGCCGTTTGAACTGCGGTTTATCGAGCTGTCAGAGCCGAGAGAGCAGTTTGCCATTGGGCCCTATGTGATCGATGCCTACCGTGTCCAGCACAATGTCATCTGCTATGGCTATGCTGTTTCCATCCCGAGAAAAGGAAAATTTGATGTGGAAAGGGCCAGAGCCCAGGAGATTCCGCAGAAATTCTGGAGCCGTCTTCAGAAGGGGGAAACCATAGAGGACGGAGGGCGGATTCTCACGCCTGAGATGGTTCTGGGCCCGGAAAGGCGGGGAATCAAGGTGGCCTACTGTACAGATACAAGACCTGTCCCGGTGATTGCCGAATATGCGAAGGACGCAGATCTGTTTATCTGTGAGGGAATGTACGGGGAGGACGGCAAGGAGGCCAAGGCCAGGGAGTATAAGCACATGACCTTTCAGGAGGCGGCAGGCCTGGCCAGGGAAGCACAGCCGAGGGAAATGTGGCTGACACATTACAGCCCGTCTCTGACACGCCCGGACGACTATGGGGACAAGGCCAGAGCCATTTTCCCCAGGGCGAAGACGGCCAGGGACGGATGGAGCGTGGAGCTGGGCTTTGACGACGAGCAGTAGACGGCAGCAGGACGGGAACCGAGAGGAAAGAAGCTCCTTAAGGGCTTAAAGGGAAAAGGAGAATAGACGAAAATGAAAAAGCATACGACAGACGAGGATGTTCTGATCCTCGCAATCGAGAGCTCCTGTGATGAGACGGCGGCCTCGGTTGTCAGGAATGGAAGAGAGGTGCTTTCCAATGTGATTTCTTCTCAGATTGACCTTCACACGCTGTATGGAGGCGTTGTGCCTGAGATTGCGTCGAGGAAGCACATTGAGAAAATTAATCAGGTAATTGAGAGTGCTCTTACAGAGGCAGGGGTGATGCTGGAGGATATTACGGCTGTGGCCGTCACCTACGGTCCGGGGCTGGTGGGAGCCCTTCTGGTGGGCGTGGCGGAAGCGAAGGCAT
Source organism: Clostridiales bacterium (assembly GCA_019423835.1). GTDB lineage: Bacteria > Bacillota > Clostridia > Lachnospirales > Lachnospiraceae > Otoolea. The sequence goes on from JAHZAR010000026.1 coordinate 28,516, forward strand.
TAGCCTACGCTGCCAAAAAGCCATTGGTGGGCGTACATCACATCGAGGGCCATGTATCGGCCAATTTCATCGAGAATCCCGATCTGGAGCCGCCGTTTATCTGTCTGATTGTGTCAGGAGGCCATACTCACCTGGTGGTGGTAAAGGATTACGGAGAATTTGAGATTATCGGCCATACCAGGGACGACGCAGCGGGAGAGGCCTTCGACAAGGTGGCGAGAGCCGTGGGACTGGGCTATCCGGGAGGCCCCAAGGTGGACAGAGCGGCCAGGGAGGGAAATCCTCATGCCATCGAGTTCCCCCGGGCGAAGGTCGGGGACAATCCCTATGACTTCAGCTTCAGCGGTCTGAAATCGGCTGTATTAAATTACATTAACCATGCTCAGATGAAGGGGGAAGCAATCTGTGTTCCAGACCTGGCGGCATCCTTCCAGAATGCGGTGGTGGAGGTGCTGGTTTCGAGGGCTGTTATGGCCGCAAAGGAGTATGGATATGATAAGCTGGCGATCGCGGGCGGTGTGGCCTCCAACTCTGCGCTGAGAGAGGGGATGCGGGCAGCCTGTGAAAAGGAAGGAATTCGTTTTTACCACCCATCGCCGATTTTCTGCACAGATAACGCCGCTATGATTGGCGTGGCGGCCTACTATGAGTATATCAATGGCGCCCGCTCAGGCTGGGATCTGAATGCGGTGCCGAACTTAAAGCTGGGAGAACGGTAAAGGGCAGTTTCCTGACAGGCAGGGAGAAAAGAAGGGAGCAGAGCAGAGGAAGGCTATGAAGGAAAAAGGAATGCCCTCAGGGATGAAGGGACAGGAAAACAGCACAGGTTTGATCTCAGCCATTGTGCTTGCGGCCGGAAGCGGAAAGCGGATGGGAACGAAGGTACAGAAGCAGTTTCTGGATTTGGGAGGTTATCCGGTGCTCTATTACAGTCTGAGAGCGTTTGAGGATAGTCCTGTGGACGAGATTATTCTTGTTACAGGGGAGAGCCAGATCGATTTTTGCAGAAAGGAAATCGTGGAACAATACGGCTTTCAGAAAGTGAAGACAGTGACGGCGGGAGGAGCAGAGCGCTACCACTCCGTATTCAGGGGGCTGAACTGTCTGTCCGCCGAAACCTCCCTGGTTCTGATCCATGACGGCGCCCGCCCGTTTGTGGATCAGGGGATCATCGGGAGAACCATAGAAGATGCACAGAAGTACGGCGCCTGTGTGGCCGGAATGCCTGCAAAGGATACTGTGAAGATAGCAGACAGGGAGGGGTTTGCTGAGACTACGCCGGATCGCTCCCTGGTATGGACTGTTCAGACCCCCCAGGCCTTTAACAGGGAACTGATCTGCAGGGCCTATAAGGCCATGATGGAAAGCGAAGCGCTGCAGCAGGGTGTCACAGACGATGCAATGGTAGTGGAGCGTATGACGGGAGAGCCGATTCGGCTGACAGAGGGCTCCTACGAAAATATAAAAGTGACAACCCCGGAAGATATGGCAGTGGCAGAGGCTATTTTGAAGAGAAAGCAGGGCAGTGGCAGAGAAAAAGCCCTGTAAAATAAGGCTATAGGGCATTCAGAAGAAAAATGTAAAAAAAATTGAAAAAAAGTGTTGACTTATGGCGGCAATGATGATAGAATACCTTTCGTTGCCGCTGAGAGCGACAGCAGAAAGCCTTGAAAACACTGAGAAAAGTGAGGGGCTGCGTCGAGAAAGTTTCATGCAATGGAGTTTGTTCAAAAAGAAAAAACTTCAAAAAGATGAAAAAAGTTCTTGACAAACGATAAACAGCGTGATATAATTGCTGAGCACGTTTGGAGAGATATCGAAGTGGTCATAACGAGGCGGTCTTGAAAACCGTT
>JAHZAR010000027.1:0-15664 GCA_019423835.1 Clostridiales bacterium
GGAGCGCAGAAAAGAGCTGGCCAAGGATGTAAAGAAGAAGGGTGAGGGCGCAAAGGTGGCAGTCAGAAATATCCGCCGCGATGCCAACGACACCTTCAAGAAGATGGAGAAGGCCAACGAGATTTCTGAGGACGACTTATCTGATGCAGAGGAGAAGATCCAGAAGATGACAGATAAGATGATCGATAAGATTGATAAGGCTGTTGAGACAAAGACAAAAGAGATTATGACAGTTTAATATGGGGGGCAGGTTCGCCTGCCCCATTTTTGTTGGAGGTTATATATGGAAACAGATAGTTCGAAACTGGTAATACCGAGACATGTTGCCCTGATTCTGGATGGAAATGGCCGATGGGCCAAAAAGAGGGGGCTTCCGAGGACAGCCGGACATAAGCAGGGATGCGTGACAGTGGAGAAGACGGTGGAGGATGCAGCCAGACTCGGTATTGAGTACCTGACGGTATACGGTTTCTCCACAGAAAACTGGAAGCGCTCTGTGGAAGAGGTGGGGGCTCTGATGCAGCTGTTTCGCTACTACCTGAAACGGCTTCTGAAGATTGCCAGGGCCAACAACGTCCGGGTGAAGATGATTGGAGACAGGACAAGGTTTGATCAGGACATTATCGAAGGCATAGACAGGCTGGAAAGAGAGACAGCGGACAATACGGGCATGACCTTTGTGATTGCCGTAAATTATGGCGGCCGCGATGAGATCAGAAGAGCAGTGAAGCGGATGATGGAGGATGCCAGGAGAGGGATTCTGGATCCGGACACGGTGACAGAGGATACAGTTGCCTCCTACTTAGACACAGCAGGAATCCCTGATCCGGATCTGTTAATCCGCACCAGCGGGGAGATCCGGCTGTCCAATTATCTGCTCTGGCAGCTGGCATACAGCGAGATTTACATTACTGACTGCCTGTGGCCGGATTTCAACCGGGAGGAATTAGTAAAAGCTATTGCCCAGTATAATACGAGAGAGAGGCGGTTTGGCGGCGCCAAATAGCGAGGGGGGAAATTTGTCATGTTTACAACCAGGCTTATGAGCGGAATTGTGCTGGTGATTCTGGCAGTCCTGATCGTGGGAACTGGCGGTGCGCTTCTGTTTGCCGTGACAGCGGCGCTCTCCCTGATTGGTATGTTTGAACTCTACCGTGTGGTGGAGATCGAGAAAAAGGCGCCGGGTATCGCAGGCTATGCAGCCGGAATTTTTTATTATGTGCTTCTGTGGCTGCACCGGGAAAACTATGTAGTGCTGATGGCGATTGCGGCGCTGATGGTTTTAATGGCCATCTATGTGGTTACGTTTCCCCATTACAGAACCGAGCAGGTGACAGTGGCATTTTTCGGTATTTTCTATCTGGCAGTAATGCTGTCCTATCTGTATCAGGTGCGGGCGATGACAGACGGAAAGTATCTGGTATGGCTGATTGTGCTGAGTTCCTGGGGCTGCGATACCTGCGCTTACTGTGTGGGCATGCTGTTTGGAAAACACAAGCTGACGCCTCTTTTGAGCCCTAAGAAGACAGTAGAGGGAGCGGTAGGCGGCGTCCTGGGGGCAGCGCTGCTGGGAGTGATTTTTGGAGCGGTGTTTGGCTCCCGGATGGCGGAGATTGTCAATCCGCCTGCAGCCTGCGCCATTGCCTGCGCCATTGCAGCTGTGATCTCACAGATCGGCGATCTGGCTGCCTCTGCCATCAAGAGAAACCACAATGTGAAAGACTACGGCCATCTGATTCCGGGACACGGAGGCGTGCTCGATCGGTTTGACAGTATGATCTTTACCGCTCCGGCCATTTTCTTTGCCCTGACCTTTCTGGGATGATTTGTCTGAAAGGAAAGGAAGGGTGTCCTGGACAGCGGCAAAAGAAAACGGACAGTATCAGACGGACAAAATGTATGGGGAGTAAAGAAACCGGGGAAGATGAAATATACGGAGGAAGACATGAAAAAAATTGCAGTTCTGGGTTCCACCGGCTCTATTGGAACGCAGACATTAGAAGTGGTGCGCACGAATAAGGATATAGAGGTGACTGCCCTGGCGGCAGGGAGGAACGTGGAGCTCCTGGAACAGCAGATCAGGGAGTTCCGGCCCAAACTGGCCGCCGTATGGGAGGAAGAAGCAGCGGGAAGGCTGCGGGAATCTGTGAGGGATCTGGATGTGAGGATCGTATCCGGGATGGACGGTCTGATCGAGGTATGCACAGAACCGGCGGCTGAGATTGTGGTGACAGCTATCGTGGGAATGATCGGAATCCGGCCCACCATCGCTGCCATGGAGGCCGGGAAGGACATTGCCCTGGCCAATAAGGAAACCCTTGTGACGGCCGGGCATCTGATTATGCCCCTGGCGGAAAAAACGGGCGTCAGGATCCTTCCTGTGGACAGTGAGCACAGCGCTGTGTTCCAGTGCCTGAACGGAGAGGAGTGCAGCCGGATTCACAAGATTTTGCTGACCGCATCCGGCGGCCCGTTCAGAGGCAGAACCAGAGAGCAGATGAGACAGATTCAGGTGGAGGACGCACTGAAGCATCCCAACTGGACCATGGGCAGAAAGATTACGATTGACAGCTCCACGATGGTAAATAAGGGACTTGAGGTGATGGAGGCGAAATGGCTGTTTGGCGTGACAATGGATCAGGTACAGGTGGTCGTTCAGCCCCAGAGCGTTATCCACTCGATGGTAGAATTTGAGGACGGCGCGGTAATCGCCCAGCTTGGAACCCCGGACATGAAGCTGCCCATTCAGTATGCGCTCTACTATCCTGAGAGAAGATTCCTGCCTGGCGAAAGGTTAGATTTCACAAAATTTGGGCAGATTACCTTTGAGGCTCCTGACTATGAAAACTTCAGAGGGCTTGCCCTGGCAAGAGAGGCCGGCGTGAGGGGGGGCTCCCTTCCCACTGTGTTTAACGCTGCCAACGAGCTGGCAGTTGCCAGATTTTTGGACAGAAGAATCAGTTATCTTGCCATCACTGACATGATAGAGGCTGCCATGAGACAGCATAAGGTGATCGATAACCCTTCCGTAGATGAAATCCTTGCAGCGGAGCAGGAAACTTACGATTATCTGAACAGCTGTAACTTTTAGGAGAAGCAGATAAGAAAATAGAATTTGAGAGAGCAGGTGATAGATTGTTGAGTTTGCTTGCGGCAATTCTGGTATTTGGCATTATTATTCTGTTCCACGAGTTTGGACATTTCCTGTTTGCGAAGCTTGGCGGCATCTGTGTTCTGGAATTTTCCCTGGGCATGGGGCCGAGGCTTTTGAGCTTCAAACGGGGCGATACCAGATATTCGCTGAAACTGCTGCCCTTTGGCGGCTCCTGCATGATGCTGGGAGAAGACGAGGATCCCGGGAGCATGAGCATGGATGAAAAGGCCCAAAAAGACATCAGGAAAAAGAGTGAGGCCCTGGCTTCTTCCGGGGAGGAACCTTCCGAACCGCTTCAGGCTGTCCTGGAGAGCCGCACAAAGCCTTCCGAGCCGCCTGTCCGCTATGGGCCGGACGGGACACCTGTCAGAGGGCTGGCCTTTCACGAGGCGTCTGTGCTGGCGCGTTTTCTGACGATTGCAGCCGGGCCGGTATTCAACTTCATCCTCGCTCTGGCCTGCGGCATCGCTGTGGTGGCCTATGCCGGCTGTCAGCCGCCGGAGATCGGAACAGTGCAGGAGGGATCCCCCGCTGCCGAGGCAGGGCTTCAGACAGGCGACGTGATCACGAGAATCAACGGAAAGCGGATAAACCTGTATCAGGAAGTTGCAATGCAGAACACCTTCCACCCGGGAGAAACCATGGAACTGGAGTACAGAAGAGACGGGGAGCTTTACCAGACCAGGGTAACCCCTGCTTACTCAGAGGAGGCAGGCGGCTATCTGATGGGAATTGTAAGCGCCTATCCCAGAGCGCCAGAATCCGTGTTTGAGGCGGTGCAGTACAGCTTTTATGAGTTTCGCTACATTATAGACTTAACCTTCAAGAGCCTGCAGATGCTGGTCACCGGCCAGGTATCCAGAGAGGATGTGGCCGGCCCGGTGGGAATTGTGGTCATGATCGATAAGACAGTGGAGGCAAGCAGCAGCTATGGGCTCCTGAATGTTCTGATGAACCTGCTCAACATGAGCCTGCTGCTGAGCGCAAACCTGGGAATTATGAACCTGCTTCCCATCCCGGCCCTGGACGGAGGCCGTCTGGTATTCATCCTGATAGAAGCCCTCCGCGGCCGCCCTGTAGATCCTGAAAAAGAAGGCATGATCCACATGGCCGGAATGGCTGTCCTGATGGTTCTGATGGTCGTGATATTGTTTAATGACATTATAAACGTACTTTAAGCCGGGCGCCTCAGCTCCCCCTGTCCCTCCAACCGGGGAGTCTGCTCACGGAGAGGAGAGAGCTCCAGGGGCTGCGGCAAATGCCGCACAGCGGGGAAAGGCGAAGCTTTTTCGGACGGGTGCCCTGTACACCTACACAAATAAGATGATCGGAGGAAGCCTCATATGGCATACAGAGATTTAACGAAAACAGTTCAGATCGGGAACCGCGTCATTGGCGGTGGAAATCCGATTCTGATTCAGTCCATGTGCAATACGAAAACAGAGGACGCGGCGTCCACCATCGCCCAGATTCTGGAGCTGGAGCGTGCAGGCTGCGATATAATACGCGTGGCGGTTCCCACCATGGAGGCAGCAGAGAGCTTAAAGACTATTAAGCGCTCCATCCATATCCCCCTTGTGGCGGACATTCACTTTGACTACCGCCTGGCCATAGCGGCCATCGAGTGCGGGGCTGACAAGATCCGCATCAACCCGGGGAATATCGGCTCTCAGGAGCGGGTACAGGCAGTGGTGGACAAGGCGAAGGAGTATGGAATTCCCATCCGCGTCGGCGTCAACAGCGGTTCCCTGGAAAAGCATCTGATAGAGAAGTACGGCGGCGTGACGGCAGAGGGGATTGTGGAGAGCGCCCTGGACAAGGTTTCCATGATTGAGCGCATGGGATATGATAACCTGGTCATCAGCATCAAGTCATCAGACGTTCTGATGTGTGTGAAGGCTCATGAGCTGATCGCGAAAAAAACCATGTACCCTCTCCATGTGGGGATCACCGAGGCCGGAACGGTGCTGTCCGGCAACATCAAGTCAGCTATCGGACTGGGGCTCATCCTGAATCAGGGGATCGGAGATACGATCCGCGTGTCTCTGACGGGAAATCCGGTGGAGGAGATCAAGTCAGCCAAGCTGATCCTGCGCACACTGGGGCTCAGAAAGGGCGGAGTGGAGGTAGTGTCATGTCCTACCTGCGGCCGCACCCGGATCGACCTCATTGACCTGGCAAACCAGGTGGAAAACATGGTGCAGGAATATCCTCTCGATATTAAGGTAGCAGTCATGGGCTGTGTAGTCAACGGTCCCGGGGAGGCCAGGGAGGCAGACATCGGAATTGCCGGAGGAATCGGAGAGGGGCTTCTCATCAGAAAGGGAGAGGTGATCCGCAAGGTTCCGGAGGACCAGCTGCTTGACGCCCTGAAGGGAGAGCTGGACGCCATGTGGCAGAATGCGAAGAAAACAGGTGATGGGGAATGAAACCTTTTTTAGAAGTCTTTCCTGACTTACATATCACGGACAATCTGCGGGAGCTTTTAGACCTGGTGGAGGTGGAGAGAGTCACCACCACCAGGGACAGAAGCTCTATTCGCATTTACATTGTAAGTCCGAGGCTGATTCACAAACAGAATATTTACGGGCTGGAAAAGGGGATCCGGGAGCAGCTGTTCCCGGGCAAGCGGGTAGCCATCAGGATTCAGGAAAAATACCGCCTTTCCGGACAGTACACACCGGAAAAGCTCCTAATGGTCTACCGGGAAAGCATCCTGCTGGAAATTAAAAAATACAGCATCCTTCTCTACAGCATGTTCCGAAGGGCGGAATGCACCTTTGAGCGGGAGGATGTGATGCGCCTGACCCTGGAGGATACGATGATAGCCAGGGACAGGACGCCGGAACTGAAGCGGATCCTGGAGAAAATTTTCGTGGAGCGCTGCGGCCTGCCCATGGAGATTGACGAGGAGTACCGGGAGCCTCAGAAGAAGGCTGTGGACCCGGTGATTGTGCCCTGCCAGATGCGCCGGAAAAACGAGGCGGCCTCAGAGCCTCTCCCCTTTGATCCGGACTACAGTGCCTACCTGGACAGCATGGCTGCGGCCTCAGCGGACGGTCTGGATCTCTTCGGGGCGGACGGTCCGGAGGGCGGGCTGCCTTCCGGGGAAGGCGGCAGAGCAAAGCTGCGGCCAGTGCCAGTTGAAACAGCCGACGGCTCAGACAGGACAGACGAAGGGGCTTCCGGCGGCCGGAAAAAAGAGAAGAGCACAGCCAAAGACTCTTCGGGTATCTACGGAAAGAAGGAATTCAAAAAGAAGGAGTTTACCCGCTCCGGCTACAGGAGGGCGGAGGATCCCGACGTACTCTACGGGCGCAGCTTCGACGATGATGAGCTGACAGAGATCAGCCAGATTGAGGGAGAGGTAGGCGAGGTCTGCATCCGCGGAAAGATTCTGACCACGGAGATTCGGGAGCTCAGAAGCGGCAAACAGCTCTTTATCTTTACCATTACAGACTTCACAGATACCATCGGCGTAAAGATCTTTGCAAAGGAGGAGGCTGTGGAGGATCTGAAAAAGGCTACCGCAGCCGGGCAGTTTGTGCGGCTCAAGGGAGTGGCCACCATTGACCGGTTTGACGGGGAGCTGACCCTGGGCTCTATTGTGGGCATCAAGAAGTGCGAGGATTTCACCGGAAAGCGCATGGACAACAGCCCTGTCAAGCGGGTGGAGCTTCACTGCCACACGAAGATGAGCGACATGGACGGAGTCTCAGAGGTGAAGGACATTATCAAGAGGGCCAAAAAGTGGGGAATGGACGCGATTGCCGTGACGGATCACGGCTGTGTCCAGGCCTTCCCGGACGCTAACCATGCGGTGGAAAAGGGGGACGGCTTTAAGGTTCTTTACGGTGTTGAGGGCTATCTGGTGGATGATTTAAAGCAGCTGGCAGAGGATTCCAGAGGGCAGTCCTTAGACCACACCTGCGTGGTGTTCGATATCGAGACAACGGGCTTCAGCCCTCTGAAGAACAAGATTATCGAGATCGGCGCGGTAAAAGTGGAAAACGGAAAAATCGTGGATCGGTTTTCCAGCTTCGTCAATCCGGAGATCCCCATCCCCTTTGAGATCGAAAAGCTCACCGGCATCAGCGACAACATGGTTCTGGGGGCGCCGAAGATCGAGGAAGTGCTTCCGAAGTTTCTGGAATTCTGCGGCGATGCGGTGATGGTGGCCCACAATGCTTCCTTTGATATGAGCTTTATCAGGCACAATGCCATGCTCCAGGGAAAGAGCTTCGAGCCGACGGTGCTGGATACGGTTTCCATGGCACGGTTTCTGCTGCCGAACCTGAACCGCTTCAAGCTGGACACGGTGGCCAAGGAACTGCGGATTTCCCTGGAAAACCACCACAGGGCCGTGGATGACGCCGGAGCGACGGCGGAGATCTTCGTCAAATTTGTGGAGATGCTGAAAAGCCGCGGCATTGAAGATCTGGATGAACTGAATGAGCAGAGCCGGATGAGCGTGGAGACGATTCGGAAAATGCCTACAAACCACATTATTATTCTGGCCAAGAACGATGTGGGGCGGATCAACCTGTACCGCCTGGTTTCCGACTCAAACCTGGTTTACTATGCAAAGCGGCCGAGGATTCCAAAGAGCCAGATCCTCAAATACCGGGAAGGGCTGATTATCGGCTCAGCCTGCGAGGCCGGCGAGCTCTACCAGGCTCTGCTGCGGGGAGTGCCGGAGGCGGAGATCAACAAGATCGTCAGCTTCTACGACTATCTGGAGATCCAGCCTCTGGGAAATAATGCCTTCATGCTCAGAGACGAGAAAAGCACGGTGAAGACAGAGGAGGATTTAAAGGATCTGAACCGGAAGATCGTAGAGCTGGGAGAGCGGTTCAACAAGCCGGTCTGTGCCACCTGTGATGTGCACTTTCTCGATCCGGAGGATGAGGTCTACCGCAGAATTATCATGGCGGGAAAAGGCTTCAAGGACTGTGATGACCAGGCGCCTCTCTATCTTCGCACCACCGAGGAGATGCTTAGGGAGTTTGAGTATCTGGGAAGCGAAAAGGCCGAGGAGGTGGTGATCACAAATACAAGAAAAATCGCCGCCATGTGTGAGCGGATCTCACCGGTCAGGCCAGACAAATGCCCCCCGGTTATTCCGAACTCTGATGAGACACTCCGGAACATCTGCTATAACAGGGCCCATGAGATGTACGGGGAAGATCTCCCGAAAATCGTGGTGGAGCGTCTGGAGCGGGAGCTGAACTCCATTATCTCCAACGGCTTTGCGGTCATGTATATTATCGCCCAGAAGCTGGTGTGGAAGTCCAAGGAGGACGGTTACCTGGTAGGCTCGAGAGGAGCTGTGGGCTCCTCCTTCGTGGCTACGATGGCGGGTATCACAGAGGTAAACCCACTGAGCCCCCATTACTACTGTACAAACTGCCATTTCTATGACTTTGACTCTGAGGAGGTAAAGAAGTTTTCCGGTATGGCAGGGTGCGATATGCCGGACAGGATCTGTCCTGTCTGCGGCAAGCCCTTAAAGAAGGACGGGTTCGACATACCCTTTGAGACCTTCCTGGGATTTAAGGGAGACAAGGAGCCGGATATCGACCTGAACTTTTCGGGAGAATACCAGAGCCGCGCTCACGATTACACGGAGGTAATCTTCGGAAAAGGGCAGACCTTCCGGGCGGGGACCATCGGAACCCTGGCGGACAAAACGGCCTTCGGCTACGTGAAAAAGTATTACGAGGAGAGGGGACAGAGAAAGAGAGCCTGCGAGATCAACCGTATTGTCACCGGCTGCGTGGGAGTCAGGAGAACTACGGGACAGCACCCGGGAGGAATCATCGTGCTTCCCCACGGAGAGGAGATCTACTCCTTCACCCCTGTACAGCACCCGGCAGATGACATGACCTCAAAGACGATCACCACCCACTTTGACTACCATTCCATTGACCACAACCTGCTGAAGCTGGATATTCTCGGACACGATGATCCCACCATGATCCGTATGCTTCAGGATCTGACGGGGCTGGATCCTGTCAGGGATATTCCCCTTGACTGCAGGGAGGTCATGAGCCTTTTCCAGAGCACGGAGGCTCTGGGAATTACACCGGACGACATCGGCGGATGCCCTCTGGGGGCACTTGGTGTGCCAGAGTTCGGAACGGACTTTGCCATGCAGATGCTTCTTGACACAAAGCCCAAATACTTTTCCGACCTGGTGCGGATTGCCGGTCTGGCCCATGGAACTGATGTATGGCTGGGCAATGCCCAGACTCTGATTCAGGAGGGAAAGGCCACCATTCAGACCGCCATCTGCACCAGAGATGACATTATGGTCTACCTGATCAGCAGGGGGCTGGAGGAGGGACTGTCCTTCACCATCATGGAGAGTGTGCGAAAGGGCAAGGGCCTGAAGCCTGAGTGGGAGGAGGAGATGACAGCCCACGGCGTGCCGGACTGGTATATCTGGTCCTGCAAAAAGATCAAATATATGTTCCCCAAGGCCCATGCGGCTGCCTATGTTATGATGGCATGGCGCATCGCCTACTGTAAGGTGTTTTATCCTCTTGCGTACTATGCGGCCTTCTTCAGCATCCGTGCCAGCGGCTTCTCCTATGAGCTGATGTGCCAGGGAAGGGAGAAGCTGGAGTACCACCTGGCCGACTACAAAAAGCGGCTGGACACCCTGTCGAAAAAGGAGCAGGACACCCTGCGGGATATGAGGATTGTCCAGGAGATGTATGCCAGAGGCTTTGAGTTTATGCCCATTGACATTTACAGGGCCAGCGCCAGAAACTTCCAGATCATTGACGGAAAGCTGATGCCCTCCTTAAGCAGTATTGACGGGCTGGGTGAGAAGGCGGCGGACGGAATTGTGTTCGCAGCGGAAGACGGCCCGTTCCTGTCCAAGGAGGACTTTATCAACCGCTCGAAGGTGACGAAGACAGTGGCCGATCTGATGGCTGATCTGGGGCTTCTTAAGGGACTTCCGGAGAGCAATCAGCTCTCTCTGTTTGATCTGGCCTTATAAGCCGCACAGACAGCAGGCAAAACTGAAAATGAGAAGATAAAGGGGAGGATTTACCGTGAAATACGATTTTGAAACAGTATTGGACCGCTACGACAATGGATCGGTCAAGTGGAACCTGATGAAAAAGAAAAAACCCCAGGTAGAAAGAGGGATTGTCCCTTTTTCCATAGCAGATATGGAATTTAAAAACCCGCCGGAGATTGTGGAGGCGCTGAAGGACTGTCTCGACCGCGGAGTGCTTGGCTACCAGACCGCGGAGCCCTCCTGGTACGAGGCGGTTACGGGATGGACCAGGAGAAGGTACGGTTGGGAGACAAGGCCGGAGTGGTTCTATACGACACCGGGGATTGTCAACGCCCTCTATCATGGGGTAGCTGCCTTTACGGAGGAGGGAGATGGGGTCATCGTCATGCCTCCGGTCTACTACCCGTTTTATAAGGCAGTGGAGGAAAACGGGCGCAGTCTGGTCAGATGTCCGCTGGTTGAAGGGGAAAACCTCCGTTATTCCATTGACTGTGAAAAGCTGGAGGAGCTGGCGTCAAAGCCGGAAAACCGTCTTCTGATCCTGTGCAATCCCCACAATCCGGTGGGACGGGTGTGGACAAGGGAGGAGCTTATGGAGGTCAGCCGTATCTGCCTGAAGCACCAGGTATTTGTCATCTCCGATGAGATCCACTGCGATCTGATCATGCCCGGAAACACGTTTACCTCCTTTGCCTCCCTCTCGGAGGAGACAGAAAAAAATACCATGACCTGCATGGCCCCCAGCAAGACCTTTAACCTGGCAGGCCTTCAGGCCTCCTGCGTGATCATTCCGGATCAGGAGAGAAGGAGAAGGCTGAAGGCACAGATGGCCAGAGTTTCCTTTGAAGGCAGGGTGAATGCCCTGGGCTACAAGGCCATGGAGGCAGCTTACACGAAGTGCGATGCCTGGCTCGGGGAAGTCATTCAGGTTATCTGGGAGAATCACCGGACCTTAAAGCAGTTTATAGAGGAGCGACTGCCCGAAATCCGCACAGCCGAGCTTCAGGGAACCTATCTTCAGTGGATGGATCTTCGAGCTTTCGGATGGACGCCGGATAGGCAGGAGGAGATTATGACAGAGGCGGATCTGTTTTTTGACGAGGGGATCCTGTTCGGCCCTGAGGGAAGGGGGTTTGAGCGCATGAATCTGGCCTGCCCCAAATCGGTACTGCTTGGCGCCCTGTCCCGCCTGGAAAAAGCCGTTCGCCGGAATGCCTGACAGAAGGCCGGCGGCAGGGCTGCTCCTTCTGCGGAGCAAGGGATGCTCCGCTGTGGATGCACACCGGCCCGTATGGAAACAGCTGCTCTGGCTGAGAGATTTCTCATGATTCTGAAAAAATTTCTTGACCTTGCACTTGGTATAACCTTTATAATTGTCATTGAGAGAAGGGTGGCACACCGACAGGCAGAGGAAGGAGAACCGGAAGAGGAGTGAGGAAGATGGACGGCAGAAACGCGATGGGAATCAAAGAGGTGGAAAAGCAGACAGGTATCAGCAGTCAGAATATCCGGTTTTATGAAAGGCAGGGGCTCCTTTCGCCGGAGCGCAATCCGGAAAATGGCTACCGGATGTACGGAGAAGAGGAGGTGGAACAGCTTAAAAGGATCAAGCTGTTTCGGAAGCTGGATATGCCTGTGGAAGACATCAGAAGGCTGTTCAGTGGGGAACAGAGTCTTCAGGAGGCCCTGACGGCCCAGAGAAAAAGAGAACAGGACGAAAAGAAGCACCTGGAGGCTGTGCTGAAATTTTACGGAAGGATCCGGGAAACAGAGCTGGATGAGCTTCAGGCGGAGAAATATTTGCGTGATATGGAGGAGATGGAGAGGCGGGGATCTGTTTTTGCAGAACTCGCAGAGGATTTCATCGCTGTTGCCGGGGCGCAGGCCAAGCGGGAATTTTCTTTCAGGCCTGATACAATGTGTATGAACAGCCGTGAATTTACAGATGCCCTGTGCCAGTACGCCAGAGAGAACGATGAGGATCTGGTGATCACGAAGGAGGGAATGTATCCGGAGTTTACACTAAATGGAATTGAGTATACTGCCTACCGCCGTTTCAGCCGGTGGGGAGCGGTGGTATGCTGTTCCATGAAGCATCCCGAGGAGGCTGGCGATGGGGCAGTGCCGGCAAAACGGAGAGGGATTCTGCGGCTTGCGGTGAGAGGGATGGTCCCGCTGCTCATACTGGCGGTGATTATTCTGCCCAGAATGAAGAGGCTGGAGGATCTGCTGTTTCTGCTTCCGATGGGAGCCGTATTCCTGATCCTGATATGGTTTTCATATGGGAATTTCAGGGAAAGAAAGGGATGAGACAAAGACAGATTTTAAGAGCAATTTGTCCGATAATCATTAAAAAAATATAAACAAATAATAAAAAATCTATTGACTTATCGGCTGCTCTTTGGTAAAATTTAGCTAAGTTAATAAGCAATGGATTGTTACTGGTAAGCAGGCAAAACCAATTTTGATTAGGAAGGGAGCGGCGCAGTGTTCCGCAGGGAACTTCATTTTCAAGGTTGGTTTTTTATTTTGCCTGAAGAGGAAGCATACTTTATGAAAATCGACAAAATCATTAACAATAATATCGTCAGCGCTCTGGATGCAGACGGGAAGGAAGTCATCGTCATGGGGAGGGGCCTGGGCTTTGGGATGAAGGCCGGAAGGGAGATTCCGCAGGCGAAGATAGAAAAGATATTCCGGCTGGACAGCCAGAACAGCATGGATCGGTTTAAGGAGCTTCTCTCCAATCTGCCCTTAGAACATATCCAGGTTTCCAGCGAGATTATCAGCTATGCAAAGACCGTGCTGAACAGGAGCCTGAATCAGAACATTTACATTACCCTGACAGATCATATCAATTTTGCGATTGAGAGGTTTCGGCAGAAGATCCGGTTTTCCAATCCGCTTCTTAACGAGATCAGAGCCTTTTACAAGGAAGAATATCTGATAGGAGAGTATGCAGTTGCTCTCATTGAGCGCCGGGTGGGAGTCAGACTTCCCGTAGATGAGGCTGGTTTTATCGCTCTTCACGTGGTAACAGCAGAGTATAATACGGCCATGAGAGAGACGATTGACATTACAAACCTGATACAGAAAGTGGTAAAAATTGTCAGAGAATATTTTGGAATGAGGCTGGACGAAACCTCGCTGAACTACCAGCGGTTTGTCACTCATCTGAGATTTCTGGCACAGAGGATTGTGGCAGGTGAGCTGCTGGACAGCGGAAATCCTGAATTTAACCGTCTCATTTCAGAGATGTACCCGGAAGAGTATGGGTGCAGCCTGAAGCTCAGAGAGTACATAAAAGATACATATGGCCATGATGTGACGGAAGAAGAGACCGCTTATCTGGCTGTCCATATCAGAAGAATCAGAACTTAGAATTAGTTGAGGAAAGAGAGGTAGCTGGATGTTTTCACTGAAAAAGATATTTGGAGGCAAAGACGATAAGAAAGTGATTTTAGCGCCGGTAGAGGGAAAGGCAGTTCCCATGCAGGAGGTGAACGATCCGACGTTCAGTCAGGAGATTCTCGGAAAAGGAGTTGCCATCATTCCGTCTAAGGGAAGGGTGGTTGCCCCTGCAGACGGAGTGGTCAGCGTATTTTTTGAGACAAAACATGCGGTCAGCATCACGGCAGACAATGGTGCCGAGATGATTATTCATGTAGGTCTCGATACTGTGAATTTGAAGGGAGAGCACTATACAGCCCACAAAAAACAGGGAGATAAGGTAAAGGCAGGAGAGCTTCTTCTGGAGTTTGATATGGAGGCCATCAAGGCGGCGGGGTATGATGTAATCACGCCTGTGATTATCTGCAATACACCGGATTATCCGAATATGGTATGCCGCACAGGGGTGGATGTGAAAGAACTGGATCCGATTATCGAACTGTAGGAACAGGTTTTGAAACAGCGGACAGGGGTGCAAATAAAATGAAAACACTGACTGCCAGGATAAAAGTTCCCGAAGGACTTCACGTGAAACCGGCCTCGAAGATATTCATGGAAGCGAGAAAGTACGGCTGCCGGATTACGGCCTTCGGGCCTGAAAGGCAGGCAGACTGCAAAAACATCATGGAGCTTTTGAGCCTGGAGGCTGCTTTCGGGGAGGAGCTCCGGTTTGAGTTTGACGGAGCAGATGAGGAAAAAGCGAGGGAAGCCTTCCTGCTTCTTCTGAAAGAAACATGATTTGTTCCTGCCGAGGGGGCAGGTTCAGATAAAATATCGCCGGAAGGCGAAATAAAGGAAAGGGGTTCATTATTTATGGTAATGAAGTTTTTACAGAAACTGGGAAAATCTCTGATGCTCCCGGTTGCATGTCTTCCTGTCTGTGGTATTCTGATGGGAATCGGCTACTTCCTCTGCCCGAATTCTATGCAGGGCGGAGAAATTACGGGTGCGCTGCCAATTATCGGTTTCTTCCTGGTGAAGGCCGGAGGCGCCCTGATCGACAATATGTCCTGGCTGTTCGCAGTAGGCGTTGCAGTGGGCATGTCTGATGACAATGACGGTACGGCAGGCCTGTCAGGTCTTGTATCCTGGCTGATGATGACGAAGCTGTTAAACCCGGCAGTTGTGGCAACTTTAACAGGTGTTGCGGCCGATGCGGTAGACTTATCCTACAGCAAGATCGAGACACAGTTTATCGGTATTCTGGCAGGTATCATCGGCGCAATGTGCTACAACCGCTTTAAGTCCACAAAGCTTCCGGACTGGCTGTCCTTCTTCTCCGGAAAGCGCTGCGTTGCCATTGTAACGGCGCTTGTCTCCATTATCGTGGCAGCAGTTCTGTTCTTCGTGTGGCCAATCGTATTCGGTGCCCTGGTAACTCTCGGAGAGGGAATTATGAGCCTGGATGCAGTAGGTGCAGGTATCTACGCATTCTTCAACCGTCTGCTGATCCCATTTGGTCTGCACCATGCTCTGAACAATGTATTCTGGTTTGACACCATCGGTATCGGTGACCTGACTCACTTCTGGGCAGGCGAGACATCCGCAGATGTATCATGGAGCCTTGGTATGTACATGGCAGGATTCTTCCCATGTATGATGTTTGGTATTCCTGGAGCAGCACTGGCTATGGTTCACTGCGCAAAGAAGGAAAAGAAGAAACTGGCTATCGGTCTGGTAGGTTCTGCAGCTGTCGCAGCTTTTGTCTGCGGTGTTACTGAGCCGTTCGAGTTTGCATTTATGTTCTTAGCTCCAGGCCTTTACCTGGTATATGCCCTGTTATACGGTATTTTTGCAGGCATTACAGTTGCTCTGGGCTTCCGCGCAGGCTTCTCCTTCTCCGCAGGCCTTACAGACCTTATTTTCTCCGCACAGCTTCCGGCTGCAGCGAAGACCTGGCTGATTCTTCCGCTGGGAATTGCGGCATTTATCGTATTCTATCTGGTATTCCGCGTTGTAATTGCGAAGTTTGATTTAAAGACTCCAGGACGTGAGGATGACGATACAGAGAGCGAGAAGAGCGTAAG
>JAHZAR010000027.1:15674-30341 GCA_019423835.1 Clostridiales bacterium
CAGAGGTGGCTTCCATCATCCTTGAGGGACTTGGAGGAGCTTCCAATGTGACGTCTATTGACAACTGCATTACCCGCCTTCGTCTCGAGGTGAAGGATCAGGCCCTTGTCAATGAGAAGAAGATCAAATCTGCAGGTGTTGCAGGTGTGATCCGCCCCGGAAAGAACAGTGTTCAGGTTATTGTGGGAACACAGGTTCAGTTCGTTGCGGATGAGTTTAAAAAGCTCTGTAAATAGGAAAAGTCGGTGACACCGCCGCTGAAGGCGCCGTATTCTGCCGGAGTAATTCGGAGAATACGGCGCCTTTTTGTCACAGAGAAGAGAAAAGAAGAAAATATAATTTTATATCCCAATGGTTTCAGATTGCAATTTCCTTCATCTCAATCTATAATGGTAAAAGCACCGCAGGCTGGTTGAGGAGAGATAACGGAGGAGATTACAGATGATATTAGCGATTGACGTGGGAAATACCAACATTGTTGTCGGATGCATTGACAGGAAAAAATGCCATTTTATCGAAAGGCTTTCCACCGTGAGGACAAAGACAGAGCTGGAATATGCCATTGACATAAAGAGCGTTCTGGACATTTACCATGTCCGTCCGGCTGAGATCGAGGGAGGAATTATCTCCTCTGTAGTTCCGCAGATTACGGTGAACATTAAACTGGCTGCTGAAAAAATTCTGAAAAAAGAGGTTCTTGTGATTGGCTCCGGCATCAAGACAGGGCTGAATATCCGGATTGACGATCCGGCTCAGCTGGGAGCTGATCTGGTGGCGGACTCTGTGGCAGGAATTGCAGAGTATCCGCTTCCTCTTGTAATTTTCGATATGGGTACGGCAAATACAGTCTGTGTGATTGACGGACAGAAACGGTATCTGGGCGGAATGATTTATCCAGGACTTGGAGTTTCTCTTGATTCATTGACCTCCCATGCATCGCAGCTTGGAGGGATCAGCCTGGAAGTGCCGCCTGAGCGGGTGATAGGAAGAAATACCATCGACTGTATGAAGAGCGGGGCGATCTACAGTGCGGCAGCGGCTATGGATGGGATTATAGACCGGATAGAAGAGGAAATGGGAGAAAAGGTAACCGTGGTGGCCACCGGCGGCCTGGCGAGGAGAATTGTCCCTCACTGCAGGCGGGAGATTATCCTGGATGATGATTTGCTTCTGAAGGGGCTTCAGATTCTCTATGATAAGAATAAGCGCTAGCTTTGCGGCTCTGCACAGACCTGCTGTACGGCGATGTGCAGAGCTTTCTGTGTTTTTGCGGGCCAGAGGCTCCCCAGAGCCCTCCCGGCCGGTGCAGGCCGGGGACGCACAGATAAGAAAAACGTTAGGCGAAGAAACAATTGGACGGGCGAAAAGGAGAAAAAAATGCCTGATATTATAGAAATAACTGATTTTGCGGCGGCGGAGCTGGACGTATATGCAAGGATTCCCGAGGGACAGCTGCTTCACCTGTATGAGCCGGAACCGGGAATTTTTATTGCGGAAAGCCCGAAGGTAATCGAGCGGGCGCTGGATGCCGGATATGAACCGATTTCTCTGCTGATGGAAACAAAGCATGTGGAAGGACAGGGAAGGGAGGTGATTGCCCGCTGCGGTCACGTCCCTGTATACACAGCACAGTCTGATGTGCTGACCAGGCTTACAGGCTTTCAGCTTACAAGAGGTGTCCTGTGCGCCATGAGGAGGAAAAGGATGCCGGAAATTTCCGGCATCTGCGCCGGAGCCAGGAGGATTGTGGTTCTGGAAAATGTTATGAATCCCACGAATGTGGGGGCGATTTTCCGCTCTGCAGCTGCCCTCAGCATGGATGCAGTGCTTCTGACGCCTGGATGCAGCGATCCGCTGTACCGGAGGGCTGCCAGGGTAAGCATGGGAACGGTGTTTCAGATTCCGTGGACCTTTTTTGACAGGAAGAGGGTAAAATGGCCGGAGGAGGGGCAGGAGCTGCTGCGGGAGATGGGCTTTAAGACAGCAGCCATGGCCCTGAGTGAGGATTCTGTCAGCCTTGATGAGCCGGCCCTCAGAAGAGAGGAAAAGCTGGCTGTCATTATGGGGACAGAGGGGGAGGGCCTGTGCGCTCAGACTATCCGGGGAAGTGACTACGTGGTGCGTATCCCCATGTCCCACGGTGTGGATTCTCTGAATGTGGCAGCGGCCAGTGCAGTGGCCTTCTGGCAGCTGGGAAGGTAAGAAGATAAGGAGAAGAGAGGCAGGCTTACGGAGACGGAGCGGCTGTAATTGGATGCATTTACTGAAAGAAAATGTTGATTTATCAGACAATCTCTAGTATAGTAATTACAGGTTTATCAGGTGAAAGAAGGGATTTAAGATGATTCGAATAGCGGTAGATGCCATGGGCGGAGACAATGCACCGGCAGAGCTTGTAGCAGGCGCTGTGGAGGCTGTCAGAGAAAAGAGTGAGATAAAGGTGCTTCTGATCGGCCGGGAAGAGGCCGTGAACAGGGAGCTTTCAAAGTATACATATAATAAGGAACAGATCGAGGTAGTCGGAGCTTCCGAGGTGATTGCCACGGAGGAGCCTCCGGTAAACGCCATCAGGCCTAAAAAGGATTCCTCCCTGGTGGTAGGGATGAATATGGTGCGCCGCAAAGAGGCGGATGCCATCGTATCTGCGGGAAGCACGGGAGCCATCCTGGTAGGGGGACAGGTTCTGGTAGGGCGGATCAAGGGAGTGGAGCGGCCTCCGTTAGCTGTCCTGATTCCTACAGAGAGAGGCGTATCTCTGCTTTTGGACGGCGGGGCGAATGTGGACGCAAGACCTTCTCACCTGGTTCAGTTTGCAAAGATGGGCTCTATTTACATGGAGCACGTGATGGGAGTGAAGAGTCCCAGTGTGGCCATCGTGAATATCGGAGCAGAGGAGGAGAAGGGGAACGCCCTTGTGAAGGAAACCTTTCCTCTCTTAAAGGAATGCAGGGATATCCGTTTCACAGGCAGCATTGAGGCCAGGGAGATTCCCCACGGCGGGGCAGACGTGATCGTGGCAGAGGCCTTTGTGGGAAACGTGATTCTGAAGCTTTATGAGGGAGTGGGGGCTACTCTCCTTTCTAAGGTAAAGGAGGGGATGATGGCGAGCCTGCGCTCAAAGATTGGAGCCCTGCTTGTAAAGCCTGCCTTGAAGGCCACCTTAAAGGACTTTGACGCCAGCCGCTTCGGCGGAGCGCCGCTTCTGGGGCTCAGGGGGCTGGTGGTAAAGACCCACGGAAGCTCCAAGCGCACAGAGGTGAAAAATTCCATTATTCAGTGTCTGACCTTCACGGAGCAGAGGATCAATGAAAAAATCCTCGAAAGCCTGAGGGAAGCCGGGAGCGAACAACAGCAGACTCAGGAGGAAGACGGCTCAGTGGCTCAGAACCTCTCTCAAAAAGGAGGCCTGGCCTGAGACAGAAAGGCCCGCAAACGCTTCTGATGAAAGAAATGGTTGATCTGCCGCCGGACAGTGTGTAAAATATACGCGAAGAAAAAGGGAAGGCAGGAAGAAAACGATGGAATTTGAAAAATTGCAGAGCATTATCGCCGAAGTGCTGAATGCAGAGCCTGAGGAGATCACAGTCTCTTCCTCATTCGTGGATGATCTGGGAGCGGACTCTCTGGACATATTTCAGATTGTGATGGGGATTGAGGAAGAGTTTGACATTGAGATCCCTGCAGATGCAGCAGAGAGAATTGTCACAGTGGGAGATGCGGCGCAGCAGATTCGGAATGCGTTAAATTAATACCATCTTAAAAGGAGCAGCTTCGGAGACGGGGCTGCTCCCATCATATAGATCCTGCTGACGGACAGGGAGCTTTGCCAGCGGCATCAGTCTTAAGAAGTCTGGACAGCCGCAGCAGGCGGAAACGGCATGGCAGGGACAGGAGGAAGTTATGTCAAGAGAACAGTTTAGAGAGCTGGAGGAAAAAATCCATTACAGCTTTAAAGATAAATCACTGATTAAGCTGGCCATGAGCCACAGTTCCTATGCAAATGAGATGCATTTGGGCAAGCTGGGCTGCAACGAGCGGCTGGAATTTCTGGGGGACGCAGTTCTTGAGATCGTGTCCAGCGATTTTCTGTTTCACCGCTTCCCGGATATGCCGGAGGGGGATCTGACCAAGACCAGGGCCAGCATGGTCTGCGAGCCGACGCTGGCCTACTGTGCTGAGCAGATTGAACTGGGGAGCTATCTGCTTTTGGGAAAGGGCGAGGAGGCCACAGGAGGGAGAACGAGAAATTCTGTGGTATCAGATGCCATGGAGGCCCTGATCGGCGCTATCTATCTGGACGGCGGCTTTTCCTGTGCGAAAGAATTTATTTTAAACTATGTCTTAAATGATATGGAACACAAAAAGCTCTTCTACGACAGCAAGACGATTCTTCAGGAAATTGTGCAGGCCAGGGGGGCAGAACTTCTGTCCTATGAACTCCTGAAGGAGGAGGGGCCGGATCACAATAAGATCTTTGAAGTGGCTGCCCTGATCGGAGAGCGGGAGGTCAGCCGCGGGTCCGGCCGCACGAAGAAGGCTGCGGAGCAGGTGGCTGCCTACCAGGCTATTTTAAAGCTGAAGCGAGAGGCCGGGGAGGGGATATAAGGTAGCGTATGTATTTAAAGAGCATTGAAATTCAGGGATTTAAGTCATTCGCCAATAAAATCCTCTTTGAGTTCCACAACGGGATTACCGGTATCGTAGGCCCGAACGGAAGCGGGAAGAGCAATGTGGCGGATGCAGTGCGGTGGGTGCTCGGGGAGCAGAGGGCAAAGCAGCTTCGCGGCGGCACCATGCAGGATGTCATCTTTTCGGGAACCGAGATACGAAAGCCTCAGGGCTTTGCCTATGTGGCGATCACTCTGGACAACTCCGATCACAGGCTGCCCATAGCATATGACCAGGTGACAGTGTCCAGACGTCTCTACCGCTCCGGGGAGAGTGAGTACCGGATTAACGGGAGCGCCTGCCGCCTGAAGGATATTCAGGAGCTCTTCTATGACACGGGTATCGGTAAGGAAGGGTATTCCATCATCGGACAGGGACAGATCGACCGGATTCTGAGCGGCAGGCCGGAGGAGAGAAGGGAGCTGTTCGATGAGGCCGCCGGAATCGTTAAATTTAAAAGGAGGAAGCTCATCGCCCAGAGAAAGCTTATGGATGAGGAGCAGAACCTGGTCAGAGTGGGTGACATTCTCTCAGAGCTGGAAAAGCAGGTGGGGCCGCTGAAGTCCCAGTCGGAGGCGGCAAAGGAGTACCTGCGGCTCAGAGAGGAACTGAAAGGGAAGGATGCCAACCTGTTTCTGCTTGAGCACAAGGCTCTGAATCTGCAGCTGAAGGAGCTGGAGGATAAGAAACAGATCGTCAGCGGAGATCTGGAGGATGCCAAGGAGAGAGCGGAGAAGCTCAGGCAGGACTACGAGCGTCTGGAGAAGGAGGCAGAGGCTGTGGAGGAACAGCTCGCTGCAGGCAGGGAACAGCTTTCCAGAGCCGGTGTGATGAAGGAGAGCCTGGAAGGGCAGATTGCGGTTCTGGAAGAGCAGATCAATTCGGAGCGGATGAATGAGGAGCACATTAAAAACAGGGCAGCTGCGATTCTGGCGGAGCTCTCCGAAAAAACTTCCCAGAGAGCCGGGTTTGAAAGACAGAAGGAGGAGGCCGGAAAGCAGGTTCAGGAGGCAGAGGCTGCCCTGAAGAGCGCCCAGAGTGAACTGGAGGAGTGGGAAAAACGCCTTCTTTCCATCTCCGGCGAGTCGGAAGCAGCAAAGGCTGTGATCATTAACACGCTCAACGAGAAGGCCGGTCTCGCCGCGAGGAGCCAGCGCTATGAAACAATGCTGGAGCAGGTAGATGTGCGCCGCTCGGAGGTTATGCAGAAGCTCCTGCGCTATAAGAGCGACGAATCGGTTCAGGAGGAGGAGATCAAGAAAGAGGAAGCCGTTCTGGTCAGGGTGGAGGAGGAGCTCTCTGCCCTCATCGGTCAGGAGGAGGAGACGGCCTGCCGTCTGACTGAGGCGGAGGATGAGGCTGCAAAGCTTTCCAGAAGGCTGAGTGAGGAGCAGCAGAAATACCACACCAGCCACACGAAGCTGGAATCCCTGCGAAATTTAGCAGAGCGGTATGAGGGCTATGGCACGAGCATCCGCCGTGTGATGGAACAGAAAAACAGAGTGAAGGGGATACACGGCGTGGTAGCAGACCTGATTGCCACATCGAAGCAGTATGAGACAGCCATTGAAACAGCCCTTGGGGGAAGCATCCAGAATGTTGTCACTGACCGGGAGGAAACGGCCAAGGAGCTGATTGAATACCTGAAGAAAAACAGGTTCGGACGGGCTACCTTCCTCCCCCTGACGGGAATCAGCAACAGAGGGGGATTCACTCAGGAAAGAGCCTTGAAGGAGCCTGGAGTTCTGGGACTTGCCAGTGATCTGGTGGAGGTGAAGGATGAGTACCAGGCGCTTTCCCGGTACCTGCTGGGACGGGTAGTGGTGGTGGACGGAATTGACAATGCCATCGCGCTGGCGAGAAAATTCAGGCATACGCTCCGGATTGTAACTCTGGAGGGAGAGCTTTTCAGCGCCGGAGGCTCTATGACAGGAGGCTCCTTTAAAAACAGCAGCAACCTTCTGGGACGCCAGAGGGAGATTGCCGAACTGGAAAAGGCCTGTCTGGCTGCCCTTGAGGCAGTGGAGGAACTCCACAAATCCCTGGCGGCTAATGAGGCTATGCGGGCCCAGCTGAAGGAGGAGGCAGAACGCCTGAGAGGAGAAAAGCAGGAAGCCTTCCTGAGAAAAAATACCTCTGAGCTCAATCTGAAACGGCTGGAGGGAAAAAGGCAGGAGATAGCGGAATCATCCTCTGATCTGGTCATGGAGAGCCGGGAGCTGGAATTTCAGCTCCGGGAGATTCGGGAGAACACAGAAAAGCTGGCAGAGGAGATGAGAAAGCTGGAAGCCCTCCACGACGAAAAAACGGAGCTTTCAAATCGCCTGTCTGAAGAGCTCTCGAGAGCCCAGGAGAGCCGGGAGACTGCAGCCGGACGTCTTTCGGAGGCTCAGCTTTCGGAGGCGAATGTCCGCCAGAAAGACAGTTTTCTCTCAGAAAATATCAGACGGTTAATGAGCGAGGAGGAGAGGCTCTGCGCCGAGCAGAAGGAGCTTGACAGCGGCAGCGGCAGGAGTGCAGAGGCGATGGAGGAGAAGAAACGCCAGATCAGCAGCATTAGAAAGCAGATGGAGGAACAGGAAAGGAACACTGCGGCTATCCGGGAGAGCCTGTTGGGACAGACTTCCAGAAAAGAGGAGCTGCTGGCAGGTCAGAAAGCCTTTTTCCAGAGCAGAGAGGAGCTTTCAGGGCGAATCAGCAGTCTGGACCGGGAGATGTTTCGCCTGGAAGGGCAGAAGGAGAGGATTGCCGAGCGGATAGAGTCCAGAATCTCCTATATGTGGGACGAGTATGAACTGACTTACTCCGGAGCCTGCAGTCTGATGGAGGAGGAGCCTGGGACGATCCCGGAGATCCACAGAAGCATCGACCGGCTGAAAGGAGAGATTAAAGCTCTCGGTTCTGTCAATGTCAATGCCATCGAGGATTACAGGGAGGTGTCAGAGCGGTATGAGTTCCTGAACAGCCAGCACCAGGATCTGGTGGAAGCCAGGGAATCCCTTCTGAAAATTATCGAGGAACTGGATACGGGAATGCGTCTGCAGTTTGAGGAAAAGTTTACACAGATCCGTCTGGAGTTTGACAGGGTTTTTAAGGAGCTGTTCGGAGGAGGACATGGAACTCTTGTTCTCCAGGAAGATGAGGACATTCTGGAGGCGGGAATCCAGATTATTTCCCAGCCGCCTGGCAAAAAGCTTCAGAACATGATGCAGCTTTCCGGCGGAGAGAAGGCACTTACCGCCATCGCCCTTCTCTTTGCCATCCAGAATCTGAAGCCGTCGCCCTTCTGCCTGCTGGATGAGATTGAGGCGGCGCTGGATGATTCCAATGTGGACCGCTTTGCAAAGTATCTGCATAAGCTGACGAAATATACCCAGTTTATCGTGATCACCCACCGAAGGGGAACCATGGTTTCCTCTGACCGGCTGTATGGAATTACCATGCAGGAGAAGGGGGTTTCCACCCTCGTCTCCGTCAGTCTGGTGGAGAGCGAGCTGGAGGCCCAGGCGAAGGCGGGAAAGACGCGGTTCTGATCCGCACAGACAGAGGAGCCGGAAAGAGAAAAGGGCACAGGGAAAATAAAAAAGAGCAGGCAGTTTTTGAGGAAACTGCTTCTGACAGCAGAACAAATACCGGAATAACAGGAGGACACAAACAGTATGAGTGAGGGAAGAAAAGGCTTTTTCGGCCGCCTTGTGGAAGGACTGACCAAGACGAGAAATTCTATTGTGGCTGGAATCGACACGATTTTCAGCGGATTTTCATCCATCGATGATGACTTTTATGAGGAGATCGAGGAAACGCTGATCATGGGAGATCTGGGAATCCAGACTACTATGGCGATTATGGATGATCTGAGAACCAAGGTGAAGGAACGCCATATCAAGGAGCCGTCCGAATGCAAGGAGCTCCTAATCGAGAGTATCCGCTCCCAGATGGATCTGGGGGAGAACGCCTATGAGTTCGAGAACAGGAAGTCAGTTGTGCTGGTGATCGGCGTCAACGGGGTGGGAAAAACTACCTCTGTGGGAAAGCTGGCCGGTCAGCTGAAGAGCCAGGGAAAGAAGGTAATTCTGGCCGCTGCCGATACTTTCCGCGCCGCTGCCATTGAGCAGCTCACAGAGTGGGCCAACCGGGCGGGGGTAGACTTGATCGCCCAGCAGGAGGGCTCCGATCCGGCGGCTGTTATCTATGATGCCATCGCCGCAGCCAAGTCAAGACATGCGGACGTTCTGATCTGTGATACGGCCGGCCGCCTTCACAACAAGAAAAATCTTATGGAAGAGCTGAAGAAGATTAACCGCATCATTGACAAGGAATTTCCGGATGCCTACCGTGAAACGCTGGTAGTTCTGGACGGAACCACAGGCCAGAACGCGCTGTCACAGGCGAAGCAGTTTATGGAGGTGGCTGACATTACGGGAATTATCCTGACGAAGCTGGACGGAACAGCGAAGGGAGGAATTGCCGTGGCGATTCAGTCAGAGCTTGGGATTCCGGTAAAATACGTAGGAATCGGAGAGAAGATCGACGATCTCCAGAAATTTAATGCCAATGATTTCGTAAACGCTCTGTTTAATAAAACAAACCAGTAAAGACTGTTAAAAAGACAGTGTGACAGAGAATGCAGCAAGATAGTTTACATAAAAATATTATGTCAACAATATAGTTACAGAGAAACAGCAGTCACGCAGAACAGAAGCGGCGCAGGGCAGGATGAGACTGGTCCGGGGCTGCCGCTCTTACAGCAGAGAGGAGACAGGGAAAACGATGTGTGAGAAGGAAAAAAATGAGAAAAAGCTGACACTGGAGAAATTTGAGGAGGCAACGGAGGCAGTCAGCAGGGTTATCACCGAGACAAAGCTGGTCTACAGTGAGCATTTCTCCAATATGACGGGAAACCGAGTGTATTTTAAGCCGGAAAATATGCAGTACACAGGTGCCTATAAGGTCAGAGGCGCCTATTACAAGATCAGCACCCTGAGCGAGGAGGAGAAGAAAAAGGGCCTGATCACGGCGTCAGCCGGAAACCATGCGCAGGGTGTGGCCTATGCGGCCAAGCTGGCGGGAATCAAGGCCACGATTGTGATGCCTACCTCCACCCCTCTGATGAAGGTGAACCGTACCAGAAGCTATGGCGCGGAGGTGGTTCTGGAAGGCGATGTATTTGACGAGGCTCTGGCCTGCGCCTATAAGCTGGCGGACGAGCACGGCTATACCTTTGTTCATCCGTTCAATGATCTGGATGTAGCGACAGGACAGGGAACGATCGCCATGGAAATTATCAAGGAGCTTCCTACAGTTGACTATATCCTGGTTCCCATCGGGGGAGGCGGATTGTGCACAGGCGTCTCCACTCTGGCCAAGCTTCTTAACCCGAAAATCAAGATTATCGGCGTGGAGCCTGCAGGTGCCAACTGTATGCAGGAATCCCTGAAGGCAGGAAAGGTGGTCTCTCTTCCGGGTGTCAATACGATCGCAGACGGAACTGCTGTCCAGACTCCGGGCGATCTTCTGTTCCCATATATTCAGGAAAACGTGGATAAAATTATTACTATCGAGGACTCAGAGCTGATTGTGGCTTTCCTGGATATGGTGGAGAACCATAAAATGATCGTGGAGAATTCAGGCCTTCTGACGGTGGCAGCTCTCCGGCATCTGGATGTCAGGAAGAAAAAGATTGTCTCGATTCTGAGCGGAGGCAATATGGACGTGATCACCATGGCCTCCATTGTCCAGCACGGCCTGATTCAGAGGGATCGGGTGTTTACTGTTTCCGTGCTGCTGCCGGATAAACCCGGCGAGCTGGCCAAGGTGGCCTCTCTTCTGGCTGAGCAGCAGGGCAATGTAATCAAGCTGGAACACAATCAGTTTGTCAGCATCAACCGGAATGCGGCTGTGGAACTTCGGATTACGCTGGAGGCCTTTGCCACAGAGCACAAAAACAGCATTGTGGCCGCATTGAACGATACAGGATACCGCCCGAAGCTATTGAAGTCAAAAAGCATCCATGAGATGTAGCTGTATGAGAGTGCAGCTCATGGCAGGCTCCATGAGCTGTGCGGAGAAGGGACAGGCAAAGGCAGGAAACCTCTATGTATCAGCTGAATAAAAATACACCTATGGGGAAAAACCTCCACTACTTTGTCAGGTGGAGCGTGATTTCCG
The DNA here is from genome assembly GCA_019423835.1 of Clostridiales bacterium. Taxonomy (GTDB): domain Bacteria; phylum Bacillota; class Clostridia; order Lachnospirales; family Lachnospiraceae; genus Otoolea. The sequence goes on from JAHZAR010000027.1 coordinate 26,511, forward strand.
TTCTTATCGGCCTGTCCACCGGGCTGATCGGGACAGCATTCGGCCACTGTGTTCTGTGGGCCGGGGATTATTTCAGAACAAACAGGTGGAGCATATACTTCCTTCCTGTGACCGGGCTTCTGGTTGTCTGGATATACCATATTTTTAAGGAAGACAAAAACAGGGGAACCAACATGGTGATCGAGTCTATCTACACCAACTCGGATATCAGCCTGGGCATGGCCCCTGCGGTCTTTCTGGGAACGGTGATTACCCACTTTTCCGGCGGCTCGGCGGGCAGAGAGGGAGCCGCTCTTCAGATGGGCGGGAGCATCGGAAACCAGATCGGAAAGCTGATGAAGCTGGATGAGAAGGATAAAAAAATAGCCGTTATGTGCGGAATGAGCGGGGCTTTTGCGGCCCTGTTCGGGACCCCCATGGCGGCGGCTGTGTTTTCCATGGAGGTTATCAGCATCGGGGTCATGTACTATGCAGCTCTGGTTCCCTGCGTCTTTTCTGCCTTCATCGGCGCGGCGGTGTCCAGCCGTCTGGGGCTTAAGGCGGAGGCCTTTCCCATCGGGGCGATCCCTGATTTCGGACTTAAAATGGCTCTGCTGGTCATTTTGCTGGGACTTCTCTGCGCCCTGGTGTCAGAGCTGTTCTGCATTGTGCTTCACCGCACGGCCAGGATCTATGAGAAGTATTTTCCGACGCCAAACAAGCGGATTATTGCAGGGGGCTTTCTCGTCATCGTCCTGACAATTCTGGTTGGGAATATTGACTATAACGGGAGCGGAATCCATCTGATTGAGCAGTGCTTTGAGGGGGAGGTGCGATACGAGGCCTTTCTCTGGAAGATCCTGTTCACGGCGGTGACGCTGGAGGCCGGCTTTAAGGGAGGCGAGATCGTTCCTACCTTCTGCATTGGAGCCACCTTCGGCTGTACGTTTGCCATGCTGACCGGCCAGCCCCACGGGCTGATGGCTGCCTGCGGCATGCTTGCCCTGTTTGTGGGCGTTACCAACTGCCCGATTTCTACGCTTCTCATCGGCTTTGAAATGTTTGGCTATGACGCGATGCCCTACTTTGTCCTGGCCATTGCGGTGAGCTTCACGCTTTCCGGATACTATGGCCTCTATTCCAGCCAGAAGTTTGCCTACTCGAAGATCAGGACTGAGTACATCAACAGAAAGACAGAGGCGTAAGGAAAAAGCAGCAAAAAGAGGAAAGAATAAAACAGGGAAAATCCCGGAAGGAGAAGCGAATGAAGAAACTGATTAAAAATGTGACCGTGCTGACCATGGACGAGAAAAATACCGTATACCGCAGCGGCTATGTCCTGACAGAGGGAGGACGGATCCTTGAGGCAGGGGAATGGGAGGACAGCACTGAGAAAAAACTGTTCCTGGAAGGGACAGAGGTCATTGACGGACGCGGAGGAATCCTGCTTCCCGGCCTTGTCAATACTCACTGCCATGTGTCCATGATGCCTTTCAGAACTCTGGGAGATGACTGCGCAGACAGGCTCAGACGCTTCCTCTTTCCTCTGGAAAACGATGCCATGACAAGACGCCTGGTTCGGCTGGCGGCCCGGTACGGAATCTGTGAAATGCTTCTGGCCGGTGTCACTTCCTTCGTGGATATGTACTATTTTGAGGATGAGGTGGCAGAAGCCTGCGAGGAACTGGGCATAAGAGGATGGCTTGGCGAGACAGTCATCGGCCAGAAAACCTGTGACAGCAGCGAGCCCTACGGAGGGCTGGCCTATGGGGAACATTTTATCCGCCAGTGGAAAGACAGTGAACTGGTTCATCCCCTTATCGCTCCCCATGCAACCTACAGCAACACCCCTGAGATGCTGGTGAAGTCCTATGAGCTGGCGTGCAGATATGACACGCTCTATACGCTTCACTCCAGTGAGATGGATTTTGAAATGGAGCAGTTTAAGAATCAGGGAAAAACACCTACTGAATTTCTGCATGAGCTGGGAGTTTTGAGCGGCAGGACGCTGCTGGCCCACTGTGTCTATATGACAGATTATGATATGGATCTGCTGGCAGAGACGGGATCCGCTGTCTCCCACTGCATCGGCTCCAACACAAAGGGAGGGAGGGCGGTAGCACCTGTTCCCGCCATGCTTGAGAGGAAGATCCCTGTAGGGCTTGGGACGGATGGCGCCTCCTCTGGAAATACTCTGGATCTCTTTACCCTGTTTAAACTCTTTGCTGATTTCCAGAAAACAGCTTACCATGACAGGAGTCTGTTCCCGGCCGACGGTATTGTAAAAATCGGAACCATGGGAGGAGCCCGGGCATTGGGGGCCGGACAGGAGCTGGGCTCCATCGAGCCGGGCAAAAAGGCGGATCTGGTGATTGTGGAAACGGATTCCGTCAACATGTTTCCCTGCTATAATCCGTACTCGGCCCTGGTTTATTCTGCCAATGCATCGAATGTGGATACTGTAATGGTAAACGGGGAGCTGCTGGTGAGGGGGAAGCAGCTGGTGAAGGCGGATCTTCAGAAAATCCGCGGAGAGCTGAAACAGGAGATGGGACCGTTTATGGAAGCGGCCCAGAAGTATGGAGATATGCTCTAGCTGAGAAAATATGGCCCCAGTGCCAAGGCGCATCAAACAGCGTTCAGGCACTGCGGCCATGTTTTTATTCAGTCCTCTGCTCCGTCCCTGCCGTTTAGAGCTGCCAGAAACTTTTCCTCAGACAGAGCGGCTCCCTGAACCTCAACGACGGCTGCGGCGATTCGGTTGGCAGTGCGGATGGCCTCCCTCATTTCCAGGCCCAGGCTCAGGCCTGCCATCAGAGTGCCGATGTGGGAATCTCCGGCTCCGATGGTGTCCGCAACCCGGGCCGGTTTTGAGGGCTCCAGATAGGAGAGGCCATCACGCTCAAGACAGTAGGTTCCCCGCTCGCCCAGTGTGATGACAACCGTGTTTTTTGTCCTCTGAGAGAGGGAGCGGGCTGCATCCGCGGCCGAAGAGCAGCCGGAGAGAGCGAAGGCCTCCGATTCATTGATATGGAGAATGGGATGGAGAGCCAGAATCCGCTCCGTTTTTTCCCTGCTGATCCGGACGCCCCTGGGGCCCGGAGCATAGAAGAGCTCCCGCTCCGGATGCTGCTCCAGATATTCAATCAGGCTAAGCCCCGTGGGTTCTTCAACCTCCAGCCCGCAGACATAAACCATGTCAAAGGCCGTATTCTCAAAGGGCTCCATCCAGCTCTTGTCAAAGGTATATTCTGCCCCATGGAAGGACATAAAGGTTCTCTCTCCTCCCTTTTCCACCAGACAGTAGCAGCAGCCATTTTCCCGGTCCGGCACATGGACGGGAACCTCAAAGCCCCGCTTTTTCAGCTCTTTTTCCACATATTCTCCGTAGAAGCCGGTTCCCACCGGTGAGATGAAGGTGAGGGGAGCGTGAAAAAGCCGGATCATGCTGGCCACATTGTAAGCGCAGCCGCCCAGGGACAGAGACTGGCCGGTGGGATGGATGTCCTCCTCTGTTCTGGGAAGATGGTCGATCTGGATGATAATGTCCACACAGGTGGAGCCGATCACGAGAATTTTTTTCCCTTTTAAGCAATTCTCTCTTAAAGCATCTGTATTTCTGTTCATCTGTTTTCTCCTGACATATTCATGAATTTCTGCATTTTGCCAGCCCTGTACCGCATCGGAGAAACAGGGAAAAGCAGGCAGAATCCGCTTCCATTATACACAAGGATCCGGAATCTGTCATTTGGATAAAGAAAAATAAATCGGGCTGTCAGAGAGCCGGGACAGTGAGGCTGGATATTCTTGTGCGATGAAATCGCACTTCCGGAAATCTGGAAATCAGATGTC
>JAHZAR010000028.1:0-784 GCA_019423835.1 Clostridiales bacterium
GTTCAATTAGTTAATGCAACAGACTTTTGTTTTATTGCATTTATTTCAAAAAATTTTTTGCAAAATTTTTTGAATCATGAAAATAAGAAAAACCTGAACGGTTTTTATTCTGTTCTATTCTAATATGAAACTCCCGTTCCGTCAAGCTGTACCCCTGAAATTTATTAAATTCTTTTTACAAAACTGTCACCTATCTGGCGATTTTTGTAACATTTTCGTCAGCGGAAAAGCCCGGTATCTGATAGAGCACCAGCACATCGGTCACCTCTTCCTCCTCTATCAGCTGGGACAGACTCTGATTCAGGTACCGGAGATCAGCCATGTATACCCGCTCGAAAAAGGGAGCTGCAAAAGCGGCAAAGCAGTGGGCGTAGGAGTCCTTTATGAGCAGCAGCCGTCTGTGCCCCGGGGCCTCTGTATTCACGATTTCTGTCAGCGCGTGGTTGCCGTCCAGAAAAACTGCATACTTGTCTCTGCCTTTAAGCCGCTCTGGTTCATAAAGGCTTCCGTGTACCTCAGGAACGCCGTCGTAAAATACCTCAAACTGGCTGTTCTCATTCCACGCTCCTGCATCGGCAGGCGTCCATACCTCGATTCTGTCAGGGTCCATAGGAATATTTAACTTCGAGTGAATGGTTCCCAGAAACTCCTCCGTCACCACAGTCCTGTCGTATTTTCCGATATCGGGGGCCTTCTCCCCTATGGAATCCATCCAATAGGAAAAGGCGTAGTAGGCTCCCCTCGTCGTCCAGTGGTGATCTGTCCTGTAGTACAGTTCCTCTCC
>JAHZAR010000028.1:794-24531 GCA_019423835.1 Clostridiales bacterium
GTGCCCGGCAAGAACCTGATCCGGCCTGAGAAGCCATGAGGGCCAGTCCTCCCCCTCTCCTCTCTTCCCTATTCCGGCAGCATTTTCCTGCCGGGCCGCCTCCCGAAGAAGCTCATAGACCTCCGTCTGATCCCAGGGCTCGGCAAAATCAGGCAGCTTCTCTGTCAGAATCTGAGACGCCGACGGCACCAGCATCACCCGGACATGCTCCTTTCCCAGACTTCCCACAAAACTGCTGACTGCCTTTTCCAGATAACCGATATTTTTCTGAAGCTGCCCGTTTATAAACTTCTCCCTGTCAAACCGCTCAATATAGTACCCGTCCTTGCCAAAATACACACCATTTACATCTCCCTTTCCGGCACTTCTCTGCGCCAGTGTCTTTAGAGCTACAAGGCTGCCCCTCATTGGAAACTGATCCGAAAGGTATTTCTCATAGTCTTCCCCATAGCTTCCATCCAGAAAAGCCTCTGCCGTCCATTCTGGCTTCTGTGCCAGATACCGGTTCTCCGTATCCGAAAATACCTTCTCCGGAAGAAAGGCCAGGCCGGCCCCAAACACAGCCAGAAATCCCAGAAAAGCGGCTGTAAGCGGCAGTCCCTGCCTTTCTTTTTTCTGTCTGTGCTTTTGTTCTTCTCTCATCCTGCACTCTCCTTCCCCGTATTCCCGCTCCCTTTCTCCCCGGACAGCCAGACATGATTTTGCTCTCCTTATCAGAATCTGAAATACAAAAACGGATTATAGCCTGCATTGACCAGAAAGGCTGTGGAGAATAGGAGGAGAAACAGGCAGAAGCCAAGCTCCAGCACACGTTTCACCCCCCTCCTTTTTTCCAGCTGCTTCATCAGGAAACCGGCTCCAAGGGCCGGAAGTCTCGTGGCCCCCAGAACCGCCGCCGAAAGAAGCAGCAGGTTTGACAGGAAAAGATAGACGGTCCTGTCAGTCACCAGCGGAAGAAAACTGCCTGCTGCCGTGCGGTAAACGCCGGCCATCTGTGACAGCCAGATACCGGCCTGTCCCATATCTTCAAAGGCAAACAGCACCCATCCCAGAAACACGAGAACCTGTGCATAGACAATGCCTGCCGCCCGCGGAAGCCGGGCCAGAACTCCCTGCAAGAACCGTTTTTCCGCAAGCAGAAGGAAGCCGAAATACAGTCCCCAGAGAAGAAAATTAAAGCCTGCTCCGTGCCAGATGCCTGTGAGCAGCCATACAATCAGAATATTCCGAATCTGGATTCTGCTCCCTCTTCTGTTTCCGCCAAGGGGAATGTAAACATATTCCCTGAACCAGGTACCGAGAGAAATATGCCACCGTCTCCAGAACTCTGTAATGCTTGAGGCCGTATAGGGGTAGCGGAAATTCTCCGGAAAATGGAAGCCAAACATGGAGCCCAGGCCTGCCGCCATATCGGAGTAGCCTGAAAAATCAAAATAGATCTGCATCCCAAATGCAAGAATACCCAGCCAGGCCAGAAGAATACTCCGGTCATCTGCAAACATCCCTGAAATCTCGGAGAACAGCGCTCCGGTCTGGTTTGCAATCAGCACCTTTTTTCCCAGTCCCATGCAGAACCGCCTGACTCCCCGGGAAAACTGAGAAAGACTCTCCTGTCTCTCTGACAGTTCCCGCGCTATGGTGTGATAGCGCACGATCGGCCCTGCAATCAGCTGCGGGAACATGGAAACATAGGTTCCGAAGGCGATCAGGTCCTTCTGCGCCTTCACCTCTCCCCGGTATACATCAATAGTATAAGACATGGTCTGAAAGGTATAGAAAGAGATTCCCACCGGAAGCGCAAGCCCCAAAAGAGGCATATGAGTTCCCAGAATCTCGTTTGCACTCCTGAGCAGAAAATCCGTATATTTAAAGAAACACAGAAGGCCCAGGTTGATGACAGCCGAAGAGGCCACGGTCATCCTGGCTCTCCCGGTTTCCCCCCGCTTCAGAAAGTACTCCACCATCTGTCCGTGAAAGAAATCCACCAAAGTGGAGAACAGGAGCAGGGTGATATAGACTGGCTCCCCCCATCCATAAAAAACAAGGCTTCCAATGAACAGTACGCCATTTCGAAGCCTTGTGGGAGCCATGTAATAAACCAGTATTATAACCGGCAGGAACCGGAATAAAAACAGAAGGCTTGAAAATACCATTTACCGCTCCTCCCGCAGGGGCTGCGGGCTCTTCCGCCAGGAAACCGCCCGCGCCGTCTCCCTATTCCGCAAAAAATCCCTCTATCACATCAACGCCAATCTGATTATTCTCCTTTGCCGATTCCAGGGCTGCTTCCTCTCCCTGCTCCTCAGCCTCCGTGTCGGCCGAACCGAGCATGACAAAAAACACGTATCCATCCTCTTCCAGCACCTGGGACGCCTCCAGCTTGGGAAGATTCATCGGGTACTGCATTCCTTCCGTGAGCTGCTGATCTCGGTAATCATAGAGGGCGGCGGCAATATCTTTCTCATGGCCTTCCGCAGCTTTAAAGCCCATAAAGGTCTCCACATGGGCAGAAATCACAGGTCCCTCCGCAATGCAGTCTTCATACCAGTCTCTGCTGATCCCGTAGATATTTTCAATCATCTCGCTGTCAAGCTCCATACTGGGAATATAGCGCTCCCCATATGCTTCCTTCACAGCCGCATGGATTTCATTGAGCTTTTCGTCAGATGCTTCCGCCTGGGAGTTTCCTCCTTCTTCGCTGTCCTGTGCGTCTTCCTCTGTTTCAAAAGCCTCTGTGGTATCCTGCTGTGCAGACTCTTCCATATCCGCTGCCGTCTGTTCTCCGCTGTCTGATACCGGTGCGCATGCGCTCAGGCTCAGCACCGCCAGAACTGCGGCCAATACATAGGTTTTCTTCCTCATAATGCCCTGCTGCTCTCCTTTTTTCATTCTGCATTCCTGTCTCTTCCCAGCTCTCCGCTCTTTTTTCCAGCTCTCTCCAGGCGGTATGTCTGTTTCTTTCAGAGGAGGGAAGAAGCTCCGGCCTGTCTGACGCCCGGGCAATTTCCCCCGGCCACACACTTGCCGAATCCGGATTTCTATATTATAATGTAGCCACATGTGAATTACAATTTACTTTTGCTTAAAGAATACTTACGATTTTAGGAGGACTACACCATGGGATTTGAATATGTCAGCAAACTTCCCACGCCGGACGAAATCCGTGCCCAGTTTCCGCTGGCTCCGGCGCTGGCGGAAGAGAAGGCCAGAAAAGACGAAGAGATTAAAGATGTATTTACAGGAAAGAGCAGCAAATTTCTTGTCATTATCGGCCCCTGCTCTGCCGATCGGGAGGACTCCGTGTGTGAGTATGTCTCCCGTCTTGCAAAGGTTCAGGATAAGGTGAAGGACAAGCTGATCCTGATTCCACGGATCTATACAAACAAGCCCCGGACAACCGGCGACGGTTACAAGGGCCTTCTCCACCAGCCAAACCCGGAGAAGAAGCCAAATCTCTATGAAGGTCTGATCGCCATCCGCAAGCTCCACATGCGCGTGATTGAGGAAACTGGCTTCTCCACGGCAGATGAGATGCTCTACCCGGAAAACCTGACCTACCTCTCCGACGTCATGTCCTATATTGCCGTGGGTGCTCGCTCAGTGGAAAACCAGCAGCACCGCCTCGTCTCCAGCGGCATTGACGTGCCTGTGGGCATGAAAAATCCCACCAGCGGCGCGCTCTCTGTCATGTTAAATGCCGTTCACGCGGCACAGCACGGCCATGAATTTATCTACAGAAGCTGGGAGGTTAAGACAAAGGGCAACCCCCTTACCCACTGCATTCTCCGCGGTGCAGTCAATAAGCACAACCAGTGCCTGCCCAATTATCACTATGAAGATCTGCGCCTGCTTCTGGAGCTCTACTCAGAGCGCAGCCTGGAAAATCCTGCCTGCATTGTGGATGCCAACCACTCCAATTCCAACAAGCAGTATATGGAGCAGATCCGGATTGTGAAGGAGGTGCTGCACAGCCGCCGCCACTCAGACGATATCAGAGATTTTGTCAAGGGTGTCATGATTGAAAGCTATCTGGAGCCTGGCTGCCAGAAGGTAGGAGAGCACTGCTATGGAAAATCCATCACCGATCCATGCCTGGGCTGGGATGATTCAGAACGGCTGCTCTATGATATTGCAGAAAGTATTTAGAAATACAATGCTTAAAAGACCGGTACAGAAACGGGCTGTCCATCTCTGTGGTTCCAGCCTGTTATGTACCGGTCTTTTACATTTCTCCCCCTACTTCCGATCCTCCGTCTGCTGGCATTCTTTCCTCTCAGCAAAGCAGTAATCATTTTTTTCTGCATATTTCACAGTATAGAGGGCCCGATCTGCACAGTCATACAGCTCTTTGAATTTTCTTCCGCATTCCGGAACCATGGCAATTCCAATCGAACCGCTGATGCTTACCTCCTGCCCCTCCTTTTTGTACGTGCGCTTTAAAAGCCCAAGGAGCTTTTCTGCACTGGAGCACACATTTTCCTTCGATTTAATGTCTCTCATCAGAACAATAAATTCATCTCCTCCGAGGCGCCCCACGATATCCGTCTTTCTGAAACTGCACTTCAGGATCCCGGCAACTTCCTTAAGAACCAGATCTCCCTGCACATGTCCCATTGTGTCATTGATCTCCTTGAAATTATCCAGATCGATCAGAAGAAATGCCGATTTCATGTCCCTGGCCCCGATAGACAGGCTGGCATTGATGTACCTCTCACAGGCAGCCCGGTTATAAAGCCCGGTCAGCTGATCACGCTCCGCCTTATAGAGAAGCTCCAGTTCCTTCTTTTTCTTCTCCTCATTGTTGTGAGAAACCACCACGGCATTTAACTCATGGCTTTCCGGGATCTCTGTCAGGTATACATTCGCTACGCACCAGGAATATCCGTGACTCGTGCGTCTTCGGTATTCAAGTGTAAATTGATTTTTCCCTTTCGAGTAAAACTCTTCCTTCAGTCTGCTGCAGCTCAGAATATCAGATACCTCCCTGGCATCCTCCTGGTACACAATCTGAGCTACATGCTCCCGGATAAATTCCTCATACTGAATATTTTCTCCCTCCGGGACCGGAATCCGGTTATAGGACAGCAGCCGATTGCGGGTCACATTGGTTTCCAGATGAAATACTGACTGTCCTATCATTGCCTCCATGTATGCTTTCTCTTTTAAAAGCTGGTGCTCCTTCTTTCTCTCCTCTGTCACGTCTTCCATAATGCCGATAATCTGCCTTGCGCCGCCCTGTACGGAAAACGGATTGAGAAGGGTGATCTTTTTCCACCGTTCCTCCCCACCAGAGGATACTGCAGCCATACAGACCGTCTTCCTCCCGGTTGCACTGATTTCCTCAAAAGCGTGCAGGAACTCTTCCCTTGATTCCGGGCTGATGAAACGCTCTGCAGTGTTCTTGAGATCCGGCCTCATATTTGCCGGAAATTCTATGTTCCAGCCTCCTTTGTTTTTGAATGTCAGCTCCTGCGTTTCCTTATTATAGATAAACACCGACAAACCGCTGTAATCAGCAGAAATTCTTAAAATCTCATCATCCAGCTCGATTTTTTTCTCGGCCGTAATATCCTGAATAATGCCGATCATTTTTCGATTACCATACTTGTCCGGATATGGATTTACAAGGGTCACACGTTCCCAGACCGGCCCCTTTTCTGTCTGCTTTTTCATGACACAAAAGGCGCTCCTTTTCCTTTCCTCCATTGCCTTAAACATGTCTAGAAATTCCTTTCTCATGTTTAAATCCCGGATCTTCTCTGCCATGCTCTCAGGAATATGTTCCAGAACCTTTCCTCTCCTGCTTCCATTCTGGCTGCTGCTCTGAAATACAAGTCTCCTGTCTTCCTGGTTATAAAGAAATACGGTGAGGCCGCTCTCCTCCATGGAAATGCGGAAAATCTCCTGCTCCAGTTCCATGGTATCGAGAATATGTTTTCTCTCCTGCGAAACATGATAAATATATGACAGAGCTGCGCTGGCGGCTGTCCCCAGCAGTACAATAATCATACATCCGGTCCAGTCCGTCCACCCTTTGTCAAGTGAAACAGACAAACTCCACTGTCCTCCCGGAACCCTGACCGACTGCTGAACTGCCTGCTTTTGATTCACCTCTCCCTCTGAGACTGCAGAACTTCCCCGTTCCGGTGTCAGTTCATATGAATACCCCTTTTTTTTCAAATCCTCCCATCCCGCTGCTTCCGATATTTTATCAATATCCATGGCAACGCAGGCAAATCCCCACGGCTTCTCCTCCTGTTTTTCAACCGTAAAAACAGGAGATACCAGAATACAGACAGCCGTCGAATCGTTTATATCCAGAGGAGTTCCCAAAATCGCTTCTTTTTTCTGTGCAGCCAGATTTTTAAGCTCTTCCATTTCTGCCTTTACGCTGTCCCTCCTCAAAAGCTGAGGCAGCATATTCTCCGGATACTGATATATCTCCCCGCTCTCCCTGACGAGAATTTCTGCTATTATGCCCCTTCCCATACCAGTCAGCAGCATAAGCTGGTGAAATTCCCCTTCTGTCATCTTTCCCTTTGATGACTGTACGGCTGCCTTCATGACATCCGTTCGATCTGCGGCATCCCCTGCCACTGTCTCGAAGCGCTCTGCGTATAATTTTGCTAAATGCTTTGCGTTTTGCCTCATTATGTACTCTGTCCTGCATAAATAAATTCCCGCAAGAACAACTGTAATTAAAATCCCGCAGAATAAAATAGGTACATGAAACGGCATTCTCCTCATAACCGCATCTTCTTTTTTCTTTTTTTTATTACTCATCTTCCAACCGCCCGCTCCATGGATCTTCTCTCTGTCTGATACTGTCATAGACAGGATACGCCGGGGGATGCATCCCTTCAGGGATTTTACCCTGATGACAGAAGTTTCTGCTGCATTCAGCAGGCCCACTGTCCCCTGAATTAAGCAGAAAATTCCCGCACTGTGCAATCTGCCGCATACAAAATCGTATCCTAAAAAGACAGGCAGAGATTCTGCCTGTCTGTCTGTCTGTCTGTCTGTCTGTCTGTCTGGATTATTTCAGAAATCAGCGCCTCTGTCAACTCCTGCCAAATGTCTGCATATTGTTTTGATTGCCGGCGCCCTCTTTCCATTTGACACCGCACACCTTCCCAATCAGCCCGGTATAGAAGCGGCGAATGTAAAGTCATCAGCTGATCTTGAAACTTTTTAAACTGTCCAGAATATGGAAAAATTTTGTCCCTGGACATTATAGCATGATATATCCCCACCGTAAAGATCAGAAAGCACAAAGAAACACGTTGCAATTATCACAGACCATCTCTTTCTTTTCTCCATATCCGTTTCTGTCTGAAACTACTTCTCCCCCCATGTCCTCTCTTTTCACCCAAAGTACATCCCTGCATATATTATACTAAAATGAAACATGAAGGATTTATTTTATGTGTAATAGATGCAATCAAAATCCATGTCAATGCGGACGTCCATGCCCGCCCTTTTTTCCACCAAACCCATGCCCTCCCGGAACCTGCCCTCAGCCAATCGCCATCGGGCAGACCATAACCGGGCTTCCCGGAACGGCAGCCAATGTATTTAACAGCGGAACTCCCTGCCGTCCTGTTCTGAATTTTACGATTCCTCAGGGAGGAACCGGACCGACCGGGCCTCAGGGACCTCAGGGTCTTCAGGGACCGGCAGGCCCCCAGGGACCTCAGGGACCTCAGGGGCCTCAGGGACCTCAGGGACCGGCAGGGGCCACAGGCGCTACAGGCGCTACAGGCGCTACAGGCGCTACAGGCGCTACAGGACCGACCGGCGCACCGGGACCGGGACTTGACACCGCTACTGCCTACAGTCCCACTGCCGCCTACGCTGCCGGAGATATCGTCTACTTCAACGGAAGCATTTACCGGGCTGCCAGAAATGGCATTTTAGGAACTCCTGGAACTACCTCTGACTTTACGCTGCTCTCTGTTGCCGGACCGACCGGCGCTACGGGACCGACCGGCGCCACCGGACCAACCGGAGCCACCGGGACGCTTATTTTAGGAAAAGCGGCTGTCTGTAAAAGTACATGTTCCTGTCAAATCGCCTCGCTATGGGCACTGACTTCGGCAGATTCCTGAATACGGCGGAGCCCGTCAGCAAATCGGAAGACTATGCTGATATAGCCTCCCTCATATACCTTGATATGGTCTACCAGCTCAATCAGTATATCCCTTGTCAGCTTGTCGATGTTCTGATACTGCCGGAACGCAGTCAGAAACGGGGGTTCCGTGCTGATGCCCGTTTTCATTTCAGCCTGCTCTTCCCGGAGCTTCCCAATCACATCTTCTAAGGACATAGACTGTTGTTCATATTCCTCCTTCATGTGCCGATAATCAGAATGGGAAATCTCGCCGTCTTTCCAGTCTTGATAAATGGCCTGCTTGTAGCGGGCAATTTTAGCAAGCTCCCGTTCCTTTTGTTCAATAGCATCTATCAGCTTTTTAGACCGGCTTTTTACCAGCGGGGCCCGGCTGATCTGCTCAATAAGCTTTGTGTAGTTTACTTCCAGATAAACCTGCTGTTGAATTGCATAGAGCACAGCAGCCTCCAGACAGTTATGCCTGACGGTATGTTTCGTACAGGCTGTTTTAGAATAGTCCTTATAAGTCCGGCAATAATAGTAAACGGTATCGCCCACTTTACTGCGGGTCATAGCCTTTCCGCAGTCAGCACATTTCAGAAAACCGCTGAACAGATACAATTCTTTCTGCCGGGGCCCTGTGCGGGTATCCCGCAGCAGAAGCCTTTGTACCTTGCCAAAAGTTTCACGGTCAATGATGGCTTCGTGGGTGTTGGAAACGATATACCACTCGCTCTCCGGCATCACTTCCTGCACATGGACTTTATAACTTTTTATGCGGTAGCGGCCCTGCACCATATCCCCGCAGTACATACGATTTTTCAGCAGAGCAGTGACAGACGCTGCACACCACAAAACAGGCTTTGCCGGATCAATGCTGGGATTTTGATAGTTCAGCCCTTGACGCTCCCGCTTATAGGCAGCCGGACACAAAATCCCATGATCGTTTAGATAATGGACAATCGCGTTTTTGCTCATACCATCAAGAAACAGATTAAAAATATCACGGACAACAGCTGCCGCCTCTTCATCTATAATCAGGGCATTTTTGTCATCTGGATTTTTCTTGTAGCCAAAAGGAGCGAAGGCCCCGATAAACTCACCGTTTTCCCGTTTCATTCTAAATGTGCGCCTCACATCTTCGGAAGTCCTCGCAGCGTAACGGTCATTCATCAAGCCATTGATTGGGATTTCCATATTCTGTGTACAGTCGGGATTTGCGAACGTATCCACATACGGATTGCCAAACGCAATAAAACGGCAGCCGTAGGTTGGGAGAAACTGCTCCAGAAATTTCCCCTGGTCGGCATAATTGCGAAAAGCACGGGCAAGGGTTTTGCAGACAAAGCAGTTTACATTGCCATTTTGAATATCCCTTGATATTCTTTGAAAATCAGGCCGGGCATCTTCGGTTGTTCCAGAGCGCCCATCGTCCACATAAATGTCGTGAATAATGTAATTTTCATTACAGAATTTTTCTTTCACAAACTCCAGGTTAATTTTCCGCTGATTTGTCACGCTTTCCGACTCATCCCTGCTGCGCAGATCCTCTTTGGAAAGGCGGATGTAAATTCCTATCCTCCACAGGAATCCAGCCCCTGTCGTTTCTTTAACCTCAGTGTTTACACGGCTTTTCCGTGCCATGGCAGCCTCCTTCCCTATCACCTTGCACCCATAGTATGTCTCTGTTTGAGGGCCCTGTCAAAGATGATTCTGGACAAAGTGCCCAGAAAATAGAGCCAGAAGTTTTATAGACCGCTTTTTTTGCGCCGGAAGAAGTCTGAAAGGGCATCCTGCAGGGTTGGGGCGTTGTCCGGAAACTCCAGCTTCACGCCGAGATCACCTACGCGGAAACAATAAGGATTGCCTGCTGCCTTCATAATGCAGCCCGCCCGGAGCTCCTGGGGAACAGCGGGATCAAGAGCCAGCCCGCTTACATCAGCCAGCTTCTCTTTGTTTATCTTTTGAATTTCAACGCTTGCCAGCGCCGAAAAATTAAGTTGCGGCTCATTCATAGAACATACGCCTCCTTTCCAAAATATCTATGCAGCAGCCAGTCTGTCCTATGAGAGACCTCTTTTCTTCATTCCAATATTGACTTTTAACATGGATTCGTCCCGGTTTCGTCCCGGTTTTCCTGATAGCCTTGCAATCTGTATACAGGCATGCTATAATCACACCGTAATTGGATAGGAAATCTTCAGGGCAGGGTGCAATTCCCTACCGGCGGTATAGCCCGCGAGCCGTAAGGCATGATTCGGTGAAACTCCGAGGCCGACAGTATAGTCTGGATGGAAGAAGATGAAAGCGCAAAACGAATAGTCGATTTTGCGTCTGTGAAAATTGCTCTGGGATGTCTGTACATTCCAGAGTTTTTATTTTTATAAAGACTGCCTGCATCTTTCTGTTTTGCCCTGAATGTTTTGCTCATGGCTTTCTGGGAGGTGACAATATGCAAGACAAGGATTATATGCGCCTGGCATTACAGCTTGCAGAAAAGGGCTGCGGCTGGACAGCCCCCAATCCGATGGTGGGCGCTGTGATCACGAAAGATGGCCGGGTAATCGGACAGGGCTGGCATAAAAAATACGGGCAGCCCCACGCAGAGCGAAACGCACTGGCATCCTGCACGGCCGATCCCCGCGGCGCAACGATGTATGTGACTTTGGAGCCATGCTGCCACTATGGGAAGCAACCACCATGTGTGGATGCGATTCTTGCTGCTGGCATCAGCCGCGTAGTCATAGGTTCTGCTGATCCTAACCCATTGGTTGCCGGAAAAGGCGCCGCAACTCTGCGCTCCCGCGGAATTGAAGTAACCGAACATGTCCTGCAAGACGAATGCGACCGATTGAACCGGGTGTTTTTTCACTACATCACAACAAACCGTCCATTCGTGGTGATGAAGTACGCCATGTCAATGGATGGCAAAATTGCAGCTTACACAGGAGCTTCCAAATGGGTGACAGGGGAGGCGGCAAGAAACCATGTACAGCAGTCCCGCCACCGATACCGCGGAATCATGGTGGGCATCGGTACGGTACTGGCTGACGATCCATCATTGACCTGCCATATGGCGGGCGGCAGAGATCCTGTCCGCATCATTTGCGATACCCATTTGCGGACGCCGCTGCAGGCGCAGGTTGTGACAACTGCGAAGAAGATCCCCACGATCCTTGCAACCTGCTGTGCTGACCAGAGCCGTCACACCGCCTATATAGAAGCCGGGTGCCGTGTTCTTTGTTTGAACAGCAAAGACGGTCATATAGACCTGTCCCAGCTCATGGAACGACTGGGGCAGGATCAAATAGACAGTATCCTGTTGGAGGGCGGCGGCACGCTGAACTGGGCAGCTCTGGAAAGCAGAATTGTCCAGCAGGTGCAGGCGTATATTGCTCCCAAGATATTCGGCGGGAAAACGGCGAAAACTCCCGTAGAGGGCGCAGGGGTTCCAACCCCAAACACTGCATTTCATTTAAAAAACAGCCGGCTTCTCAGGCTGAATGAGGATTTTTTGATAGAAAGTGAGGTTGACTACTCATGTTCACCGGGATCGTTGAAGAAGTTGGAACTGTAAAGAAGATGACACGCGGAATATACTCCGCTGTGCTGACGATCCAGGCCAGGACCGTTTTAGAGCATACGAAGATCGGCGACAGCATCGCAGTGAATGGCGTTTGTCTGACGGTCACACAGCTCTTTTCCAATGGATTTTCTGCGGATGTTATGCATGAAACCATTGACCGCTCCTCCCTCGCCCACCTTGCGGTGGGCAGTGCCGTCAATTTGGAGCGGGCCATGTCAGCCAACGGGCGATTTGGCGGACACCTTGTAGCAGGGCATGTGGACGGGATCGGACAGATCTCCCACATCCGGCGGGATGACACAGCAGTATGGTACTCCATCCACACAGCCCCTGCCATCCTGCGTTATGTAGTGGAGAAGGGTTCTGTCACGGTAGATGGGATCAGCCTGACCGTGGCGGCGGTTGACCGGGAAGGCTTCTCCATATCCACGATCCCGCATACGGTCAGCCAAACCAACCTGCATGACCGGCACGAGGGCGATATAGTCAATCTGGAGACAGATCTGATTGGCAAGTATGTGGAGAAGCTGCTTCGTCCTGCGCCGGAAGAAACGCACAGTTCTATTACAAGAGAAATGCTGCTTCGCTATGGATTCTAGGAGGTATGAAATATGCACTTTAACACCATTGAAGAAGCCCTGGAAGATTTGAGACTGGGCAAAATTATTTTGGTAACGGATGATCCGGACCGTGAAAATGAGGGCGATTTTATCTGTGCCGCCGAGTTTGCCACACAGGAAAATATCAACTTCATGGCAACCCACGGAAAAGGCCTGATCTGTATGCCTATGTCGGAGATTTATGTAAAGAAGCTGAAATTTCCGCAAATGGTACAGCATAATACGGATAACCATGAAACCGCATTCACAGTGTCCATCGATCACATCTCCACTTCAACGGGAATTTCTGCCGCCGAGCGTTCCGTCACGGCACTTGCATGTGTGAATGATGATGCAAAAGCTGAAGATTTCCGGAGGCCGGGACATATGTTCCCCCTCTTGGCAAAGAAAAACGGCGTGCTGGAGCGGAATGGCCATACAGAGGCTACCGTGGATCTGTGCCGTCTGGCCGGCTTAAAGGAATGCGGCCTTTGCTGCGAAATCATGCGAGATGACGGAACAATGATGCGTACCTCCGAGCTTGCAGAGCTGGCCGAACGGTTTCAAATCAAGTTCATCACCATCCGTGACTTGCAGAAATACCGCAAGTGCCACGAAAAGCTGGTAGATCAGGTAACGGAAGTGAATATGCCGACAAAGTACGGCCATTTCAAAGCGTACGGATTTGTCAGCCGCCTGAATGGCGAACACCATGTCGCTCTGGTAAAGGGCGAGATCGGCGATGGAAGGGATGTTCTGTGCCGCGTCCATTCCGAGTGCCTGACAGGTGATACCTTTGGATCACTGCGCTGCGACTGCGGGCAGCAGTTGGCGGCGGCCATGACACAAATTGAAAAGGAGGGCCGCGGGATTCTTCTCTATATGCGGCAGGAAGGCCGGGGCATCGGTCTTATCAATAAACTGCGGGCCTATGAACTGCAGGAACAGGGCATGGACACTCTGGAGGCCAACCTCGCCCTGGGCTTCCATGGGGACGAGCGGGAGTATTTTCTTGGCGCACAGATTTTGCGGGAACTGGGTGTCAGGAGCCTGCGCCTGCTGACAAACAACCCGGATAAGGTTTATCAGCTTTCGGAATTTGGCTTGGAAATCTCCCAGCGCATTCCGATCCAGATGGCTGCCACCCCTTATGATCTGTTCTATCTGCAAACAAAGCAGGCACGCATGGGACATGTTCTGAAATACTGATTAACGAAGAAAGGAATCGATATGATGAAAACATTTGAAGGTAAGCTGGTTTCTAAAAACATCAAGGTGGGCATTGTCGCAGCCCGCTTCAATGAGTTCATTACTGCAAAACTGCTGAGCGGTGCAATGGACGGGCTGCTGCGGCATGAGGTGCAGGAAGCTGATATTCATGTTGCATGGGTGCCGGGTGCTTTTGAAATTCCGCTGATTGCATCTAAAATGGCAAAGAGCGGAAAGTATGATGCTGTGATTTGTCTTGGTGCTGTGATCCGCGGCTCCACCAGCCACTATGATTATGTCTGCAATGAGGTGTCAAAGGGGATCGCCTCTGTTTCCCTGGAAAGTGGTGTACCTGTTCTCTTTGGCGTGCTGACAACCGAAAACATCGAGCAGGCCATTGAACGGGCCGGCACCAAGGCCGGAAACAAGGGCTACGACTGTGCAGTCAGCGCGATTGAAATGGTCAACCTGCTGCGCGAGCTTGACGCAGAGTAAACGCTCTCGTGGGGGCTGTCCATGATTATTATTCAATCCAAAGAATCTGAACCAGAGCTGGAAAAAAGGATCCTGGCGCTCTTAAAGAGGGAGCAGATCAGCGCAGAACAATTTTCTTTCAGCTCACACCATAAGATGACGTTTCACGATTTGACCATCGACGGAAAAGCGCGGCAGGTCTTTCGAGCAGGAAAAAGCGTCGCGCTGACAAGGATCGAGTTCAATTTGCTTCTCTTTCTTGCCTGCAACGCGGGAACTATTTTTTCAAAAGAGGAGTTATTCCGTGCCGTGTGGGGCTGTGACAGCGAAAATACAATGAAAGTTGTTGCCAACACCATCTCCAATTTGCGCAAAAAAATGGGAGATGGCAGGGGCAGTCAGAGTTATATTCATACCGTTCGAGGGGGATACGTTTTTTCTGCCCCGGCACACGCCTGAGGCGGAGATATGTGCGTATTTCCTGTGAGCGGCAGGAATGACAGATGACTGTCACGCCTATTGAGTCACTTCGCAGAAAGTTTACAAATACCGCCCTTCTTAGCACACAGGAAATATCTTCGTCCTTCCGTTGGTTTTCAGCATCTTTTGCATATGAAACAGGGAGATTCCTCTATTCCGTACTTTAAAAAGAAATTTCCCAATAAGCCGGCGGCACTGGTTCAATTTCTTTCATGGTGAAGAATTGACTCTCCCCTTCCCGCCCGATCGTTTTCCATTTCGTGTACTTTCCTCTGCAGGGTGGATCAGGGATGTCCAGCCATCAGAACATGTGTCCGCCAGGCACACCGCAAAAAAGTCTCCCCGGTTGTCCCAGACAGCTTCATACATAATGTGACAGTATTATTATCCTTAGTGGATAAGGTAATTTTCCTTGATTCTCAAAGGTTATAGCCACTTTCCTTTTAACATCGCCCCGACCGGGCCAACCGGAGCCACCGGACCAACCGGTGCCACGGGACCGACCGGCGCCACGGGGCCAACCGGACCGACCGGCGCCACGGGACCGACCGGCGCTGAGGGACCGGCCGGGGCTGCCGGGGCCACGGGCGCCACAGGGCCGACTGGTGCTGCCGGACCGGCTGGTGCTGCCGGCGCCACAGGCGCCACAGGACCGACCGGCGCTGAAGGACCGGCTGGTGCTGCCGGCGCCACAGGACCGACCGGCGCTACCGGCGCCACAGGCGCCACAGGACCGACCGGCGCCAATCCTCCGCTGAATGGCCTGTATGCAACCAATGTTCCCAGCCAGTCACCGGCTACAGACGGAACCGCTCTTACCTTCGACACCAACCAGTTGGAAGAAGGAACCGCTGTCACCCACACGGCAAACAGCGGCGACTTTACCATCAATGAGGCCGGGGTATATCTGATTTCCTATTCGGTTATCGGAACCAATACAACCGCCACCGGTGAGGCCAAGGTGGAACTCCGGGAAAACAGCACTCCGATTCCCGGAAGTGCCAAATCCGGAACAATCGCCGCTACTGGCAATACAACCAGCCTGGCAGCCTCTGTGCTCATCAGTGTAGCCGCAACTGCTACTATCACTCTGGTCATGATTGGCACCGGTTTCTCCTTTACAGATGCCGGCCTTCTGATTCAGAAGGTATCAGACACACCGTAATACCAGGGTCTTAACCTGAAAGAGGGACAGCCGCAGCACGCGGCTGTCCCTCTTTCAGGCGCCTCCTTTTTACTTCGTTTTCTGCTTCCCCCAGCACCCTGAAACTTCAGTATATCCGCTCTGGCGGCGTCATACAGTTCTCCCGGCATGTGAGCCCTTCTACGGTACGGTTTCCCACTGCAAAGCTGCAGGAAAACTCTCTGGGACAGACCGGCACAAAGCACTCCGGTGCATTTTCGCTGAAAAAACTTTCGGTGAGCTGAAAAAACCCCCGCACCTTCCGGCGCAGGGGGCTCTTTCAGTTAGGATTTTTGGAATTTCAAAAAGGTTAAAAGGTTTTATTACTTTTGTATCGTGCATTTATTATGGTTTTAGTATAGCACGGTTCTCCCGAAAATGTTTGTATAGTCTTTAAATAAATTATGAAGATTTTCTTAAGATTACACCACCTCATGCAATAAAACGGTGGTTTTCTGCATTATAGGGATTTCCCTTCCACTCCTTTTGCCAGCCTGTACCTCTGCCATTTTCTACAGAACTTTGTTAAAAAGATCGCAGAAATCAAAGGTGGCATAATAATCCTTCGGTGTCTCTGCACGGCGGATCATCTGAACGCTTCCGTCCTCCTTTAAAAGGAGCTCCGCAGAGCGCAGCTTTCCATTATAATTATATCCCATGGAAAAACCGTGGGCACCCGTGTCGTGAATCACCAGCAAGTCTCCAAGATCAATTTTGGGAAGCATTCTGTCAATGGCAAATTTGTCATTGTTTTCGCAGAGGGAGCCCGTAATATCATACTTATGATCACAGGGTTCCTTCTCCTTTCCCATCACTGTAATGTGGTGGTAGGCTCCGTACATGGCCGGACGCATCAGGTTTACGGCGCAGGCATCCACACCGATGTACTCCTTGTGCGTGTGCTTTTCGTGGATAGCCGTTGTCACCAGGCAGCCATAAGGTCCCAGCATAAAACGTCCCAGCTCTGTATAGATCGCCACATCCCCCATTCCTGCCGGAACCAGAACCTCTTCATAGACTTTTCTCACACCCTCTCCAATCGTGAAAATGTCATTTGGCTCCTGATCCGGACGGTAAGGGATCCCGATCCCGCCGGAAAGGTTGATAAAGGCTATCTCCGCGCCGGTCTCCTCCTTCAGCCTGACTGCCAGTTCAAACAGCACCTTTGCAAGCATCGGATAATATTCATTCGTCACTGTGTTGCTGGCCAGGAATGCGTGGATTCCAAACCGCTTCGCTCCCTTTGATTTCAGAATCTTAAACGCCTCGAACATCTGCTCTGTGGTCATTCCGTATTTGGCATCCCCGGGATTGTCCATGATGTCATTGCTGATCTTGAAAAGCCCGCCTGGATTATAGCGGCAGCTGATGGTTTCCGGAATATGGCCGATGGCCTTCTCGAGAAATTCGATATGGGTAATATCATCGAGATTGATGATTGCCCCAAGACTGTCTGCCTTCTGGAACTCCTCCAGAGGCGTATCATTCGAGGAAAACATGATTTTTTCACCATCAAATTCCATGGCCTCAGCCATCATAAGCTCCGTCATGGAGGAACAGTCCACGCCGCAGCCCAGCTTCTTTAAAATGTCGATGATAAACGGGTTCGGGGTTGCCTTGACTGCAAAATACTCCCGGAACCCCTTATTCCAGGAGAAGGCCCTCTTCAGGCGTTCTGCATTTTCCCGGATTCCCTTTTCATCATAGAGATGAAAGGGAGTCGGATAGGTCTTCGTAATCTCTTTTAACTGTTCCAGTGTCACAAACGGTTTCTTATCCATTCTCTTTCTCCTTATCCTGTTATAAACTTCTCAGACAGCTTATCTGTATTCTTTTCTTTTACCCTGCCGGGGGAGTCTCAGCCGGTTTCATCCGGCACCTGCAAAAAACGGCGCGGACTTCCCCAAGGGAATGCCGCGCCGCATCAGCCGTTTATCTCAGTCCTTAGTCTACCTCAACCACCCGCATGATATTGGTGTTGGCAGCCGGTGAATGACGGCTTGCGTAGGTCACAACTCCGGCGGTAGCCACAACCACGTCTCCGGCCTTTACGATTCCCTTGTCCTTCAGAATCTCGATGGAGGAGTAGACCAGCACGTCAGTAGAATCTGCCCTCTTTGCGTGGAATGGTTTCACTCCCCAGTAGAGCTGCATCTGGCGGACCGTTGTCATGCTCGGTGAGAGTCCAACAATCGTCGCATTGGGACGCCATTTGGAAAGCATTCTCGCCGTAAATCCGCTGACAGAAGGAGCTACAATCGCAGCCGCATCCAGATCGTGAGCTGTAGCTACTGAGGAATAGCACACGGCATTGGAAATATTTTTCTTATTTTCCACGCTCACTCTTCTCTGGCGGTAGGAGGAGTAGTCCAGATACTTCTCAGAATCCTCCACAATCTGTGTCATCATCTTGACTGCCTCCACCGGGTAGCGCCCCATGGCAGTCTCTCCGGAAAGCATCACCGCATCTGTTCCATCATAGACAGCATTGGCCACGTCTGTCACCTCTGCACGGGTTGGGCGGGGATTCCTGATCATGGAATCCAGCATCTGCGTTGCTGTGATAACCGGCTTGCAGGCCTCATTGCACTTTCGGATAATCAGTTTCTGGATATGCGGAACTTTCTCTGCCGGAATCTCAACACCCATATCACCTCGGGCAACCATAATTCCGTCGCAGGCCTCCAGGATGGAGTCCAGATTTTTAATGCCCTCTGCATTCTCAATCTTTGCAATGATCAGCATATTGGAGCCATGCTTATCCAGAATCTCACGGATCTCACGGATCGCAGATGCGTTTCTGACGAAGGATGCCGCGATCATGTCAAAGCCGGCCTCGATACCGAAGAGGATATCCTCCTTATCCTTGTCGGTCAGAGCCGGGAGCTTGATCTCCACATTTGGGACATTCACTCCCTTTTTCTCACCCAGCTCGCCGCCATTGATGATTCTACAGACAATATCATTACCCTTTACCTCTTCCACATCCAGCTCGATCAGTCCGTCGTCAATCAGAATCTGGTTGCCAGGCGCCACATCAGCGGGAAGTCCGGCATAATTGATAAAGCCTCTTTTATCATCTCCCACAATCTCATCTGTGGTGAGCGTATAGAGTTCTCCCGCTTTCAGCGTAACCTTTTTTCCGTCCTGCAGATTTCCTGTGCGGATCTCCGGCCCCTTGGTGTCAAGCAGAGCTGCAATTGGAAGTCCCAGCTCCTCGCGCACACTCTCGAGAATCTTATAGCGGCCCATATGCTCTTCGTAATCTCCGTGGGAAAAGTTGAAACGCGCCACATCCATTCCATTTAAAGCAAGCTGTTTCATAACCTCTCTGTCATTCGTATTCGGGCCCATGGTGCAGATAATTTTTGTCTTTTTCATCCTGTTATATTCCTCCTGTATCTGTTTTCAGCCCCCTCTGGCTGAGCGTGCAAGTCTCCCCCCGTTTTTCCCATTTTTGCTTTTGCTGAAGATTCGGCGGTTCCGACAGTCTCCCCGCTCTACTCCTCCCTGCGTTTCTCCAAATCCTCCTTTGTCACATGCTTATGCGTATAAAGGTGATCCATACAGTATTCCAGGCCTCCCTCGCACTTGGAACAGTAACGGAACTCCAGATTCGGATCGTCTTTTTCTGTCCTGCCGCAGACTGCGCAGCGGTGATGTCCGAGCTTCATTTTCTGGACGTTGGCAGCCTTCACATCAGATTTAAACTTCTGCTTTCTCCGAATCTCGGATGGGCTGAGCTTTCTGTAATTCCTGGTCATAAAGAAGAATACGATAAAGTTTAACAGCGACAGGCCGATACATATTTTGGATACAAAGCCCCCGAAGATAAAGTCATACAGAAATTCTGCCCCGATAAAAATTCCCAGCCATGAAGCCTTGATGGGAATGACAAAATACAGGCGGAACATCAGATTCGGAAATGTCGCTGCAAAAGCCAGGAACAGAGAATTATTCAGGTAATACGTAGTCAGCGGAAATGACAGAGGCACCCCGATCAGCGCCCCGGTAGCAAAATAGAGGATAAACGCCGCCGCAATATGACCCAGAATTCCCATCAGGAAATACAGGTTAAAGCGGAAGACTCCCCATACCTGCTCCAGCGTCCTCCCGAGGAAATAATAAAGACTCATGGCAATGGCGCTCAGCAGCACGGATGCTGTGGGATCGCTGCTCATGGACGGCGGGCAGATCAGAAAGGTGATGATTCTCCAAACCTGACCCTGGAGAATCGCTCCTACATTTAACGACAGATACTGAAAATAAAGATTGGGATTTGCCAGATAGACTACAAGTCCCATCCCATACATTATAATAATGTAGTACATCAGGTTGGGAATGGCATATTTCCCGAATTTCTTTTCAAGCTTTCTCAAAAAATCCATATGTTTTCCTGCTCTCTCATTTTCTGATCCCTCATTGGAACCTTTAGTTCCTTATTATAAGTTTAGCCGCCCTCTTTGTCAAATGAATTGTTCTTCTTTTCATACACTTTACACCCTCTTCACTTTTCTCGCCTTTCCTCCGCCCTGTGCTGCCTTTCCGGGGCATGAAAACCACGGCAGAACCGTCCTTGTGGCAGGATTTTCCTCTAGTGCAAAATTAATGATTCTAACCTTTTTTTTACAGCATTTTAACGCAAATAATCAATTGTATTCTTTCTTATTCTATGTTAAAGTATAGCCGAATAAACGTGTACTACAAAGGAGGGACGGGGATTAGCCCCGGTTAATATATGAAATCCTGTAAAAGACTGGGAATCGACATCGGTTCCACAACCGTAAAGGTCGCGATTATCGACGATGACAACCGCATTCTGTTTGCCGACTACGAACGCCACTTTGCAAACATCCAGGAGACCCTGGCTCTGCTCCTTACGCGGGCTGTGGAGGCTCTCGGAGACATGGATCTCTATCCCATGATCACCGGCTCCGGCGGACTTACCCTTTCCAGTCATCTGGAAGTGCCGTTTGTCCAGGAGGTTGTTTCTGTGGCATCTGCCCTTCAGGATTACGCTCCCCAGACGGACGTAGCCATTGAGCTAGGCGGAGAAGACGCAAAAATTATCTACTTTACCGGAGGAATTGACCAGAGAATGAACGGCATCTGTGCAGGAGGCACCGGCTCCTTCATCGATCAGATGGCTGCACTTCTCCAGACTGACGCTTCCGGACTGAACGAATATGCAAAAAATTACAAGGCCATTTACCCCATTGCAGCCCGCTGCGGCGTGTTTGCAAAATCGGATATCCAGCCTCTCATCAACGAGGGAGCTACGAGAGAGGATCTGGCCGCTTCTATTTTTCAGGCCGTAGTAAACCAGACCATCAGCGGTCTGGCCTGCGGAAAACCTATCCGCGGTACCGTCGCCTTCTTAGGCGGACCGCTTCACTTCCTGTCCGAGCTTCGGGCAGCTTTTATCAGAACCCTTAATCTCGGGCCGGACAGAATTGTTGCCCCTGATCACTCACACCTGTTTGCAGCTGTCGGCGCTGCCATGAATTCCAAACGCGAAATCAGCATGAACGCATCCGCTATGATTGAGCGCCTCAAAAAGGGAATCAAGATGGATTTCGAGGTCAACCGTATGGAGCCTCTGTTTGAAGATGAGGCTGCCTATGAGGAATTTAAAACGCGTCATGAGAACCACTGCGTCAAAAAAGGTGACTTGTCAACTTATAAGGGCAACTGCTTCCTTGGGATTGATGCAGGCTCCACCACAACTAAGGTAGCCCTCGTAGGGGAGGATGGAACCCTGCTTTACAATTTCTACAGCAACAACAACGGCAGCCCTCTGGCCACGGCCATACGCGCCATGAAGGAGATCGACGAAAGGCTTCCTGAGGATGCCCACATTGTCTATTCCTGTTCCACAGGCTACGGGGAGGCCCTCTTAAAGGCAGCCTTCATGCTGGACGAGGGGGAGGTTGAAACTATCTCCCACTACTACGCAGCTGCCTTCTTTGAGCCGGATGTGGACTGCATTCTGGACATCGGCGGCCAGGACATGAAATGTATCAAGATCAAGGACGGAACGGTTGACAGCGTTCAGCTCAATGAGGCCTGTTCCTCCGGCTGCGGTTCCTTCATCGAAACCTTTGCGAAGTCTCTGAACTACAGCGTCATCGACTTTGCAAAGGAAGCGCTGTTTGCGAAAAATCCCACCGATCTGGGAACCCGCTGCACTGTATTCATGAATTCCAATGTAAAGCAGGCTCAGAAGGAGGGAGCGTCTGTGGCTGACATCTCCGCAGGCCTTGCCTACTCTGTGATCAAGAACGCACTGTTTAAGGTTATCAAGATCACAAACGCTTCTGATCTGGGAAACCATGTGGTCGTTCAGGGCGGAACCTTCTACAATGACGCTGTGCTCAGAAGCTTTGAAAAAATCGCCGGCTGCGAGGCCGTCCGTCCGGATATCGCCGGAATCATGGGCGCTTTCGGCGCTGCTCTCATCGCCAGGGAGCGCTATGATGCCTCCAAAAAGACCTCCATGCTGCCGATGGAGAAGATATTAAATCTCTCCTACAAAACCAGCATGACGAGATGCCAGGGCTGTACCAACCACTGTGTTCTGACCATCAACCGTTTCGACGGCGGCCGCCAGTTCGTAACGGGAAACCGCTGTGAGCGGGGTCTCGGACACTCCAGGAAAAAGGAGGAGGTTCCAAACCTCTTCGATTACAAATACCATCGGATGTTTGACTACGAACCTCTGACCGCCGACATGGCAAAGCGCGGAACTGTCGGTATTCCAAGGGTATTAAACCTCTATGAGAACTATCCGTTCTGGGCCGTATTCTTTAAGAAGCTGGGCTTCCGGACCGTTCTCTCCCCTCAGTCCACAAGAAAGATTTACGAGCTGGGAATCGAATCCATCCCCAGCGAGTCTGAGTGCTACCCGGCCAAGCTGGCCCACGGTCATGTGGAGTGGCTCATCAAACAGGGTGTCAAATACATATTTTACCCCTGCATTCCCTACGAGCGGAACGAAACGCCGGAGGCCGGAAACCACTACAACTGCCCGATGGTTACCTCCTATGCGGAGAATATCAAGAACAATGTGGAGGAGCTGCATGGAACGGAAATTCTGTTCCGGAATCCGTTCATGGCCTTCACCAATGAGGAGATTCTTGCAGACGCCCTTGTGAAGGAATTTACAGAGCAGTTCCGGATTCCGGAAAAAGAGATACGGGAGGCGGCCAGGGAAGGCTGGAGAGAGCTTCTCGCATCCCGGGAGGACATGAAGAAAAAGGGAGAAGAGGTTCTCAGGTGGCTTGCGGACAACAACCGTCACGGAATTGTCCTGGCCGGACGTCCCTACCATGTGGATCCTGAGATCAACCACGGTATTCCGGAGCTCATCACCTCCTACGGCTTTGCCGTACTGACCGAGGACTCAGTATCCCATCTGGGAAATGTGGAGCGTCCTCTCATTGTCACCGACCAGTGGATGTACCACTCCCGCCTGTACGCAGCGGCAAACTTTGTGAAAACCCAGAAGAACCTGGATCTGATCCAGCTCAATTCCTTCGGCTGCGGGCTGGATGCAGTGACAACCGATCAGGTAAATGATATTCTGACTCACTCGGGTAAAATTTATACCTGCCTGAAGATCGACGAGGTAAACAACCTGGGAGCCGCCAGAATCAGAATCCGTTCCCTGATCTCGGCGATCCGCGTCAGAGA
The DNA here is from genome assembly GCA_019423835.1 of Clostridiales bacterium. Lineage (GTDB taxonomy): Bacteria > Bacillota > Clostridia > Lachnospirales > Lachnospiraceae > Otoolea. The sequence continues at coordinate 24,128 of JAHZAR010000028.1, forward strand.
AAAAAAACACTACCGGCATGATGTGGTCACAAGCGCCTACAACCGTGTTTTCTTCACCAAGGAGATGAAGAAGGACTACACCATTCTCTGTCCCCAGATGTCGCCGATTCATTTTGATCTGATTGAACCGGCAGTCAGAAGCTGCGGATACAAGCTTGAGGTACTCCAGAATTCTGACCGGACTGCCATTGACACAGGACTTAAATATGTAAACAATGACGCCTGCTACCCGTCCCTGATTGTCGTAGGACAGATCATGTCTGCTCTTCTGTCAGGAAAGTATGATCTGAACCGCACGGCCATCATTATGAGTCAGACAGGAGGAGGCTGCCGTGCATCCAACTACATCGGATTTATCCGCCGCGCCCTGGAGCGGGCAGGAATGCCGCAGATTCCCGTTATCT
>JAHZAR010000028.1:24541-27208 GCA_019423835.1 Clostridiales bacterium
CAAACCCGGGCTTCTCCTTTACCCTGCCGATGGTGATTAAGGCCCTGCAGGCTGTGGTTTACGGAGATGTGTTTATGCGGGTTCTCTACGCCACAAGGCCCTATGAGGCAAAGCCCGGAAGCGCAGATGCCCTCCACGAGCAGTGGAAGTCGAAGTGTATCGCTTCTCTGACAAAGAAAAAGCCATCCATGAAGGAATTCAGCAGAAATCTTCGGGGAATCATCTCTGACTTCGACACTCTCGCAAGAAAGAATGTAGTAAAGCCGAAGGTAGGAATCGTGGGTGAGATCCTGGTTAAGTTCTCTCCTCTGGCAAACAATCACGTGGTAGACCTGCTGGAAAGCGAGGGTGCAGAGGCCGTAATGCCGGATCTGCTTGACTTCCTCCTTTACTGCTTCTATAATTCCAACTTCAAGGCGGAAAACCTGGGAGGGAAGAAGTCCACTGCATGGCTCTGCAATGTGGGAATCCAGATGCTTGAGTATTTCCGCCGCACTGCCAGAAAAGAGCTGGAAAAGAGCACCCATTTTATTCCTCCGGCGAGAATTCACGATCTGGCTGCCATGGCAGAATCCTACGTCTCTCTCGGAAATCAGACCGGAGAGGGATGGTTCCTGACTGGAGAGATGCTGGAATTGATACACAGCGGCACGAAAAATATTATCTGCACTCAGCCTTTTGGCTGTCTGCCGAACCACATTGTCGGGAAGGGCGTGATCAAAGAGCTGAGAGCAGCCCATCCCGAGGCGAATATTATCGCTGTCGATTACGATCCGGGAGCCAGTGAGGTAAATCAGCTGAACCGAATTAAGCTGATGCTGGCTACGGCCCAGAAAAACCTGAATGCAGAGGCAGCGGCTGAGGCTGCAGCAGCCGGAGAAAGAGCATAAAAACGGCTGGTATCAGAGAAAAGGAAGTTTTCCAGTTCCAGAAACGTCATCGGAAAACTTCCTTTCTTCGTTTTTTACAGTTTTCGTTTTCCGCCCGGCCGGAAATAAGATAGCGGAAGATTGGAGGAATGGAGCAATGGAGCTTGTGGTAAAGCATTTCAGTGAACTGACCGTTTCGGAACTTTATGACATTTTAAAGCTCAGGGTAGATGTATTTGTGGTAGAGCAGCACTGTGCATATGGGGAGATTGATGGGAAGGATCGGGAAGCTTTCCATGTATTTTTCAGGGACAGCGACGGAATTGCCGCATACCTGAGAGTCCTGGATCGGGGCGTATCATTTCCGGAACCGGCTATCGGCCGGGTGATTTCTGCCAGAAGGAGATGCGGTATCGGAAGCAGGCTCCTGCAGGAGGGGATCAAAACGGCTGTGGAGAAATTTGGAGCGTCCTCCATCCGTATTGAGGCCCAGACCTATGCCCGGCCCTTCTATGAGGCCCAGGGCTTTCGGAAGGTTTCGGATGAATTTCTTGATGAGGGAATTTCCCATATAGAGATGCTGTGGGAAAAGCCTGATTCATTTTAACGGAGTCCTTCTCAGGCCCTGTTTCCCAGGTCTGACAGAAGCTGTGAATATTTTATGAATAATTGTTTAACAGCCTTTTAATAAGTCATTACGATTTTTTTAATGACAAACCTCGATTCTTGTGATAAAATGAAGAAGGATTGGAGGTTCTTACAATGGGTTTCAGAAATTTTGCCTGTACGCTTGTACTGACGTTTTCACTTGCCGGGACAGCTCTTGGGGCTGAGGCACCGGCAGTTCCGCAGACACTTTCCTCTGATATGGTGACAGCTGCTTCTAACGAGGCGGTTGCTCTGACCGGCTCTAAGGTCATTACAGATGAATTTTCCTTCGTGGTTCCTGAGCAGTGGGCCGGCGAATGTGTGATCATCCAGAATGAGGACGGACTTGACATGTATGACAGGGAGTCCTATGAGGCTGACGGTTCAGGGCTTATGTTTTCCATTGTCCGCTGCAGCGATGACAGTTATACATCTCTGGAAAGCTATTCCATTCTTGGATTTTGCGGAAGCGACACCTTTATCCTGGACACATCGAGATCAGAAAACGACAGAAAAAGCTTTAAAAAGGGCTTAAAGGAGCTGCAGAGCAGCTTTGTCGCCGTCGTGGGCGATGAGCAGTAGCACTTTATCTTGAAACCAGTGGGTTCTTCCATCTGTTCCCAAAATTTATCAACAACCCTTTCTATTTATAAGAGAAAGGCCACAGACGACTGGATAGATTTTTCTGTGGCCTTTTCTTTTTATTCTTTTTTTATTTCCCGCAGCTTTATACGCCCCTGATCTCCCACCGGTACGCCTCCACAGCCTGGCTGAGGGCAATGGCCGCTGACTCTCTGGCTGCTTTCTTCTCCTGATAGGAGACGTCTCCCTGAAGGTACTCCTGCCTGGAAATCATTCCGGCCCGGTACTTCGTTTCAAGGGCATCACGCTCTCTCTGGGCACTCTGGAATGCCTGCCCGGCTGCCTCATATGCCTCTCTCTTTGCAGCCATATCGCCGTAGAGCGCATCCATGGCGGCATTTTTTTCTCCCTTGGCCTCCTCTATCTTCTGAGTTCTGAGACTGCTGGCTGCGCTTCCGCCCGCCTGGGACCTGCGCAGCGACTGAATCGATTCATCTGAGGTGACGGCTTTCTTTTTATCCTCCTCCAGCAGGAACGTGTCGATAACCGCCGGATCAGGCTCTGGTAT
>JAHZAR010000028.1:27218-30145 GCA_019423835.1 Clostridiales bacterium
CTGCCTATCTCCAACTCCTCCCCGCTGCGTCCAATCATGGCCGCGAGCTGGCGTTTCAGGCTGTCCTCGCTGTCTCTGGCTGACTGGAGGGAGACCTGGGCACTCAGCAGGCTCTGCTCTGCCGTCAGCAGTTCCTGTTCTGTCGCCATTCCGGCTGCATGCATTTTCTGTGTCTTTTCATAGGATGCTCTGGCACTTTCTTCCTGTTTTTCCGCTGTCTCTCTCTGGGCCCGCATCTGATTATAGCTTCCCATAAGGGTCTGTGCGGTTTTCACCATGGTATTTACTGACTGATTCAGGCTCTTCTGTCCGCTGACTCCTGTGAGTTTTCGAATTGTCCTGTTCATCTGGGCGATAGACGTCCCGAGCTGATCTGCATTTGACTCATACTGGGCGATCAGGGAGGGACTGCCGTCCTCCTTCTTCAGATCTCCCGCATTGTCTGTCATCTCCTGCTTTGCAGCTGCCAGAGACGCAAGGGCCTCCTGATAGATCTCCAGATTCGTGTCGTAGGAACCGGCGGCCGCTTTTACTGTAGGATTTCCTCGCCTTATAAGCTCCTCCAGCTCCCCGTACTCAATCCGGCTGTCCGCCAGCTCTTCCTCCGAAAAATCAGACGCCTCTGTCTGGGAACTTTCCTCTGCCCCGGTACTGGCAGCTGTATCCTCCTGCCCTTCCTCTGGGATACCAGGCCCGGAAGGCGGAATCTCCTCCTCTGCCTGCCGTTCCATCTGCGTCTGGGTCACCTCCGGCGATTTGGCAGCCTGAGCGGAAACCGTCCAGAGCGCAGACAGCAGAAAGATACTCACCGCCAGATACCCCCTTTTTCCTCTTTCCGTCACCTTACGCATATGGCTTTTCCTCCTAATCTGCATCTATGAAGCGCTGGCCAGACCATTTACAGCCCACTCATAATCAAGCTGCGCGCTCAGCAGGCTGTAAGCAGCCGTCTGCTTTTCCGTTTTTGCATCTTCATAGGAATAAAACTGCTCCTGATAGCTGTTGGCACTGATCGTCCCAGCCGCCTTTTTTCGCTCTGCGGTCTTCATCTGCTTCTCGGACAGGGAAAGCTGGTTTAAGGCCTGTTCATACTTGTTTCTGGCCAGCAGAAGGCTCTGGTAAGCAGATGTCACATTTGATTTTATGGCCTGTTCTCCGCTTTTTACCTGCTCTGTGTAAGTTTCCTCGTTTGTGCTGGATCTGGAATTCTGCAGCTTCTTTTTCAGAATTTTCAAATCGTAATTATTCTCAAGGGCCCTGTTCAGATCGGACTCCAGATTGATGGACTGAATCGCGTCCAGATCTGGCTCCGGAAGTTCTTTAATCTCCACCTCATCCCCGTAATTCCATCCCAGCATCCGAAGCAAGGAATTCCTTGTCTCATTCAGGCTGCTCCGGGCAGAGGTGATGGATGACTGCGCTGTAAGCACCGCCTCGCCGGCATTTAAAAGTTCTGTCTGTGTGGCGGTACCGGCGGCCACCTTGGCGGCAGCTGTCTGTTCCTTCTGCTTTGCCTGTTCCAGGGCACGGTTCAGGGACTCCAGACTGGCAGTACTGCTCCAATAGGAGATCATGAGTCCCTGAGCCTGGTTCACCAGGCTTTTCTCTGTCTTGGTATAGCCCCACTTCACCGTATCTTCATCGTCCACATTATTGTCTCCCTGCTCCACCATATGATCTGCCTGCTGCTCACTGCTGATATAGCTGGAAAGAGCCGCCGCATACCCCGCTGAATCAGAATCCAGATCCGGAAGGTTTCCATAGATTTCATCCGCAGAGTCATAATAATCCTGGGCGACATCATCCCTGTCCTTTCCCTGATAGTCTTTATAATCAATATTATTCTGCTTTACCGTGCTGTTGTACTCATGAATCAGCCTGTCAATTTCCTCAAATTCCAGCGTGTCATCTCTGAGGGAGGCCCACTCCTCTTCTGTATAGGCAAAGGGAGGGCTGTCCGCATAAGTGCAAAGGGGGAAAGCCGTACCTGCCGCAAGGGTTATTCCCATCACCCAAAGCGCTGCGCTGCATCTGAATTTTTTCATAACCAATACTCCTTCCGCCGATGCCTCTTTCACGGGAGCCGCCTGCTCATCTTTTCACAGATGTTTCCGCAGGGGCTCCCGGCTTCTCCGGTCTTTTCAGAGGCAAGGTTTATCTCTGCATTTTCTTGCTTCCACGCTCATCTGCCATACCGGCATCCCCTAATCAATATCCCAGTCATGGGAATTCCCTGGTTTCCTGTTCATAAGTGCATAGTAGACAGGAAGCATAAACAGGGCGACAAGCAGTCCGACTGTCAGCCCTCCGATATCCACTACCGCAAGTCCCTGGGTTGTGGAGCCGCTGCTTCCAAAGGCCATCGCCATAGGCAGCATGCCCAGAATCGTTGTAAGGCTCGTCATCAGCATCGGGCGGAGTCTTGTGGCTCCCGCCTCGATCATGGCGGTTTCCATGTCCATCTCCATCCGGTACTGATTTACCGTATCCACGTATAGAATACCGTTGTTTACAACCGTTCCCACCAGGATCAGGAATCCCAGGATGGAGGTCATACTCATGGTGACCCCCGTCAGTTTCAGAAATCCAAAGGAGCCGATCAGGCTGAACGGGATTGTAGTCATAACCATGAAGGAGAACTTGGGAGACTCAAACTGTGCTGCCATCACGACAAAGATCAGAAACACTGCCGTTGCAATAGCAGAATAGAGGGCTGAGAACTCTTCCTCCATCATCTGATCCGTGCTGTTTGTTCCCCTCTTAACCGTTCCCGTCAGGTTCGGCGCGATTACCTCGCTGTCAAGTTCTGCGGACACATCCTGACCGGTGTAATCTCCGCTGATAGTCACCTTGTATTCTTTGTCCTCCTTGCTGATGGATGACGGGCTGTCTTTGTAGATTACTTCTGCCACATCCGTCAGGGCAAC
>JAHZAR010000029.1 GCA_019423835.1 Clostridiales bacterium
AGAGGGCGAACGGAGCTGAAATTTCAGACGAGATGATTAACGGGCTGAGGACAGGACTGATGGGACCTCTGGCAGGCGTCGGAGACAGTCTGGCAGGCGGTGTGATTTACCCCATTGCAGTGTCCATGGGCTGTTCCATGGCTTTAAGCGGAAATTTTGCCGGCCCGGTGCTGTTCTTTGTGATTTTTACAGGTATTATGCTTGTGGTGGGTTATAATCTGTATTTTATGGGATACAGGAAGGGCAGCCAGGCCGTGATGACTCTTCTGGGAGAAGGAGGAAATTCCATCACAAGGCTGACAGATGCCTTCGGCATTCTGGGACTGATGGTAATAGGAGCCATGGGAGCGCAGAAGGTTCTGGTGTATGTGCCGGCTGTATTTTCTGTGGGACAGACCTCCGTTGTCATCCAGGATGTGCTGAACGGGGTAGTCATGAACATTCTTCCCTTTGGAATTATCATCGGAGCCTGGATGCTTCTGAGAAGGAAGGTATCCCCGCTCCTTGTGGTTCTGCTTTTGATGGCAGTGGGGATTGTGGGCTATTATCTGGGAATCCTGGGGCTGGCCGTATAGACAGCACAGAGGGCAGTTTTGCTATTCCAGCCAGGGGAGATCTACAAGCGTATACTCATGTCCCAGAGCGGGAAGGATTTTATCCAGCAGATCACAGGTTCTGATTTTCAGGCTGGAAGTATTGATACAGGGGTGACAGCCGAAGTATTCATCCTTCAGCACATCTCTGTCAATCGCCAGCCTGACACGGTTTTCTGTATCGTTCATCAGCCCCAGAACACTGACGGAACCGGGGGTGATGTCGAGAAACTGCTCCATAAATTCAGCAGATGCAAAGGACAGTCTGGAGCAGCCCATCTGCTTGGAAAATATGGCCGTTTTGAACTTTTTTTCACCGGGCATCAGAAGAAGGTAAAAGTTTGTCTTCTGGGCATTGCACAGGAACAGATTTTTGCAGATACGGATCTGCAGCAGAGCCTCGACTTCATGGCAGACCTCGATGGTATCTGTGGGATCGTGATCCATCCTCTGGTAGGAAACGCCGAGGCTGTCTAAGAAGTCATAGGCGCGAAGTTCTTTGGAAAGGCGTCCCGCCTCAGAAGCGGGACGGCCGGTGTATACGGTTTTGTCGATGAAAAGTTTGGTCATGGGTAAGATCTCCTTTGTGAGTATGGTAATTGGACTTTGGGGTAAAGAGGGAAGCGGCGGCAATTTTTCATAAATAATTTCGCCGCTCTTTTGGAACTATTATGCAATTATGCTTGATGGATTTTGCCAGTGCAATACAAAAAAGGTGCCATGATTCAGGTGCGAATCTTCCGGGAAATCTATATGTGCCTGGTATTCGCACCTGTTTTCTAATTTTTCTATTTTCTTATTTTCTCCAATTTCACACAGACTTCGCAGTGTTCCGTCCACGGAAACAAATCCACGGGCCATGCCTCCCTGGCTTTATACCCCTTTTTCTCAAATACCCTCAAATCTCTGGCCAGGGTTTCCGGCCCGCAGGAGATGTAGACCACGGTTCTGGGCCCTGCCTGTGCTGCGGCGTGGATGAACTCCTCTGTGCTTCCGCTTCTGGGAGGATCCATAAATACCACATCCAGACGCTCGCCGTCCGCCGCCATCCGGCTCATAAACCGCCCTGCATCATTGCAGTAGAACTCAATATTTTTAATTTCATTTCTTCTTGCATTCTGCACGGCGTCCCTGACCGCGTCACGGTTTAATTCCACACCGATTACCCGGCCGGCTCTGCCGCTGGCGGTGATCCCGATGGTTCCGATTCCGCAGTAGGCGTCCAGCACGGTTTCCCGTCCTGTCAGGCCGGCCAGTTCCATGGCCTTATGGTAGAGCTTTTCTGTCTGAACCGGATTCACCTGGTAGAAAGAGCGGGAAGAGATCCTGAATCTGTATCCGCAGAGAATATCCTCAATATAGCCCTTTCCCCAGAGGATGTGTTCCTTTTCACCGAGAATCATGCTGGTGCTTCGGCCATTTACATTCTGGATAATGGTGGTAATCTCCGGATGCTTCTCCCTGAGGGCTTTGACAAAATGATTCTTGGATGGAAAAACGGGGGAAGCGGTTACCAGAACCACCATGATTTCTCCTGTTGCAAAGCCCCGCTTGACGAGAACGTGGCGCAGCAGGCCGTAACCAGTATCCTCGTCAAAGGTACGGATCTTAAAGGAGCGCAGCATCCCGCGGATGGTGCCGATGATCTCGTCCGCTTTCTCATCCTCAATGAGGCAGGTTTCCACAGGAACCAGCTCATGGGTGCCCTCTTTATAGACGCCGGAAACCGCATTGCCCCTTCTGTCATGGCCGAAAACGGCGTGCACCTTGTTTCTGTAGTGGTAAGGCTCTTCCATCCCGATAATCGGTTTTACAGGGCACAGTCCCTTCAGGAGCCCGTTTATTATCTCCTGTTTTACTGCAAGCTGTTTTTCGTAGGAGAGGTGAAGATACTGACAGGCGCCGCATTTTTTGTACATGGGACAGGCACTCCGGCTTTTGTCAGAGGTTTTTTCCCCGGCTTTTGGCGGGATGGATGCGGGCCTTCCATAACGCCCCCCATTCTTTGGGCCAGCTGTCCCGGGCCTGCTGTTTTGTCTGTGTGTAGGTTTCATATTTCGTTCTCCTTTTTGTTCCTTGGCTCTGTATTCTGGCCGGCTTTGCTCAGCCGGTTTAGCTGTATGGTAATTATAAAAGATCTCCTGACTGCGATCAATCCCCAGAAAAAGACTGCGGCACGAAGAGAGACGATGGTTCCTCTGCCGGACAGTGGGCAGGTTCGGAACGATATTCTCCGGAATTGCAAAAAGATTAGACAACATTATTCTTTTAGGTTATACTTAGTCTGTCAGACTCATTAAATTGTTTATAGAAAGCGGAGTGACATGACTCATTTTATTATCCCACGGAGGAACTTTTTTTGAATCTTGAACGTCTTGAATATTTTGTGGCTGTAGCAGAAAATTTAAATTTTACACGGGCTGCTGATGCCTGCCATGTGGCGCAGACGGCGGTGAGCCGTCACATCGCTGCCCTTGAGGAGGAGATAGGATGCAAGCTTTTTTTCAGAAGCAGCAGGGCCGTGGAGCTGACTCCGGCGGGGAAGGCCTTTTATGAGGAGATTGTGCCCATGCTTTCCCACTACCGGCGCGGGGTAGAGCGGGCCAGAAATGCCTACCAGGGAAAAGCCTCATCCCTCCGTCTGGGAATCGGCCAGTATGAGGGCGGGCTTGCCGCAGAACTCTTTAAGGAGTTCCACAGCCTTTTTCCTGACATTGTCCTGTCTTTAAGCCAGTATCCCTATGACAGGCTTCCGGAAAGAGTGAGGGATGGAAGTGTGGATGTGGCTTTTCTGAGTCCCTATACGGAGGGGGCAGAGGAGAGGACGGATTTTGCCATGTATCCGGTTTTCTCTTCCCGCACCTGCGTCCTCCTGGAAAAAGACAGTCCTCTGACGGACAAGATGACAGGAGGAAAAGGAGAAAGAAGATATTTCCGGGCAGAAGATTTCCGGGAAATGGAACTGTTTGCCATTGTGGAGCAGGAAGGTGTCATGAGTCTTGAGGCAATCCGGACACGCCTTGCGTCCATGGGAGCGGAGCCTCTCAGGCTGACGGCGGCAGACAGCCTGAGCACTCTGTTTTCCATGGTTCGGGCAGGTCTGGGAGCTGCCCTGGTTCCGGCATTTCTGGAATCTGAGCTGCCGGACGGGCTGGCGCTCTATCCCAAAGGGCCTGCCCTGAGAGAGAGTACTGGTGCATCAGCCGAAGAGAAAGTGAAAATCCCGCGGCAGAGCTGTTCTGCCGCGGAATTCTGACGTCCCAGACGGTTATGAACCGGATCAGAAAGCACTATGTCAGGCCGGAAACGGCCAGGACAGAGTCCGTCTGACTGTGAAGCTCCAGGAAGCGGACAGCGCAGTTTACATAGATTTCTGTCCCTATGGCCAGCGCATTTTCGTCCAGGCGCATGGCCGGATGGTGCATACTGTACTCATAGCCGCTTTTGGTGTCTCCTGCTCCCACCATGAGGAAAGCGGACGGGACGCGTTCTGCCACCACAGTGAAGTCTTCGCTGCCGCCTTCATTGCCCTCCTCAAACAGGCACCCGGGGGGAAGAAGTTCCCGGATGCTGTCAAGACAGCAGTCTAAAACGGCGTCGTGATTGACAAGGGGAGGCATCCCGTAGAGATAGTCCACTGCGGCCTCCGCCCGGTAGACGGAGGCGATTCCCTCGGCGATTTCCTTTATGCGCCGTTTTAAAAATTCCCTCTGCCTGTGGCCGGGGGTGCGCACGGAAACTTCCAGGACAGCGGAGCCTGCCACTGTGTTGCAGGTGGTTCCTCCCTCGATCGTTCCCACCAGCACAACTGAGTCCTCATAGGGGGGAATTTCTTTTGCAGCCAGCTCTTCGAGGGCCAGGACAATCCTGGCGGCCACAGAGATGGCGTCTATGCCCAGATGGGGAGTGGAGCCGTGGGCATCCTTTCCCGTTACAGTAATCCGGACGGCGTCCCCGGAGCGGTTTACAGTCTCGCGGCAGTAGTGGATGGTTCCTGTCTTCGAGGTTTCCCGTCCCACCAGCACGTGAAGTCCCATGGCTGCATTTACCCTTGGATGTTCCAGGATTCCGGCTTCTACCATGGCTGCAGCGCCGCTTAAAAGCTCCTCAGCAGGCTGAAACATCAGTTTAACGCGGCCCTTCAGCTTTGCCTCATGCTCCTTTAGCAGCCTGGCGGCTCCTAAGAGCATGGCAGTGTGGGTGTCGTGGCCGCAGGAATGGCAGTTTCCCGTCGGGCAGGCATAGGGGAGTCCGCTCTCCTCCCGCATGGGGAGAGCGTCCATATCTGCCCGCAGGAGAAAGACGGGCCCGGGGGCAGAGCCGGCCATGCAGACAACGCCTCCGCCCAGCTCGGCCGGCTCATAGCCATATTCTCTCAATTTTGCAAGGACAAAGGCCCTGGTCTTCGGAAGCTCAAATCCCACCTCCGCGTTCTGGTGGAGAATTCTTCTGTTTTCAATAATCTCTTTTTTTAATTCCTCTGATACATGGAATACCGGATTCATAGCAGTCCCTCCTATGTGGTGTCTGATTTTGAGTGATTCAATGTCTGATTTTCACTGATTAAAATAAAATCGGGATGATCATTCCGCCCAGGATGACGGATGTGAGGCTCACGGACACAACTCCGGCCACCAGCATTTGTGGGAGCAGATAGTCGGTCACCCTCTGTACCTCATCCCCGGTAAATGTACCCTCCTTTGAAATTCCCTGAGAAACCTCCATGGCAACAGCGTAGGTGACAGGATATCCAAACAGGCAGGCCAGGCCCACGGCCACAGCCAGATAAAGATTCCACCCAAGAAGCCTGGCTGCAGCCGAGGAGATCAGAATCACGCCTGCAGCGCCGATAAGCAGAAGCCCGATGACAGGGACGAGAAGCTCCCCGAAATCTGAAAATTTCATATTTACGAAGCTGGCAGTGATGGTACAGTAGGTTGCCAGCATCAGAATGCCCTCGCCTCCGGCCGTTTTCAGGCTGCCCTTTTCAATAAAGCCCATAGCGGCGGCGATGACTCCGAATACCAGAAAGGTGACGCCGTTGCTGATTCCGGTCAGATTTGTACAGAGCTGGGCCAGCAGTCCCACCAGGCCGATTCTGGCGAAGTGGACAGTGGAGGAGGCGTCCAGGACCTCCGGCAGCCTTGGAATAATGCGGAAATTGATTTCCTTTCCAGTGCGGACAGTTTCCTTCTGATGTCCCCCCTCCCGGATGAAAGCCTTTGCCGCCCGGCGCAGGCAGAAGGAAGCGATGGGAAGTCCGACGAGAACCTGAAGGGCAGTGACAGCAGCCACGAAGGAAGCCAGATCCGGCCGCCCCGCCTTTCCGGCTGCCTCCGTCATCATCATGGTTACAGCCGTCCCCCCTGCTGTGGGAGGGATGGCAGCCAGCGCCTGCTCCCTGCCGAAAATCAGGGTTCCCACTGTGAGGTCTAATAGGATAATTCCGGCAATGCCGCAGAGAGATATTACGACGGTTTTCCATTCATTTTTCAGATCATTCAGATTCATCAGTGAACCTACATTGACGAGGATCAGAGCCATTCCAAAGGTTGGAATGAGCGGGGAGATGCCGGCAAGATCCACGATATCAGCCGGAAGCACCTCCAGGGTTCCTCCCAGGATCAGGAAAATAAAAATGGCAACCAGTACCGAGGAGATCACTCCTCTTGTCCTTGCCGCCACGTAGTCTCCCACTGCAAAGACTACGGCAATAGATGTGAATGCTGCGATGGGAAGTGTCATAATAAGCCCTCCTTCTGATGTCTGTGTTTTGGTTGTATGAAGTCTATCACAGCCTGAAAGAAAAGTACAATATCAATAGTGAGTAGGTGCAATATCAAAAGTGTTATGGAAGGAGAGAGATTCCATGTTATAATGAGCTGCGGCAAAGACAAATTTCACTGGAAGGGAGAAACATATGATGGATATATGGGAAAAGTTATATTTCAAAGCAAAAGAACAGTACCATCCAAAGGACGTATCACCTTTTATCTATGCACACCATGTGGTCTGTGCCTTGGAAAGTGAGAACGGAGAAATTTATACGGGATTCTGCATTGAAAGCTGCTGCGGTGTTCTCGATCTGTGTGCAGAGAGAACTGCCGCGCTGAATATGTACATGAACAGCGGTCAGACGGTTGTGAAAAGGCTGATCGCATTCAGAGACAAAGCGCCCTTTGGTGAGGAAAGCGGAATGCCCTGCGGCGCCTGCAGAGAATTTTTCATGCAGCTAAACAGTAAGAATGAAGAGATGGAAATCATGGTTGACTATGACAGGAGAAAGACAGTCCGGCTGAAGGAATTACTGCCCAACTGGTGGGGATGGTACCGCTGCAAAAACAGTGAAGGGAACCGGTAAGCCTTCACTCAGTCAGCTTCCTTCTGCTCCCTCTCCTTCAGCCAGAATACATTCCGCTTGAAATCAAGCACTCCCTCCCGCTTCAGCCTGCCAAGCTCTGCGGAGAGAGCGCTCCGGTCTGTGCAGAGGTAATCGGCAAGCTGCTGTCTGTTGAATGGGATGGAAAAGGAGCTGGAGCCGGTCTGGACGGAAACGTCCGATAAATAGGCCAGGAGCTTTTCGCGGATGGAGCGGCGGGACAGCTGCTCCATCTTTTTTGTGAGCATCAGATTTTTCCCGGCAAGAGCTGAGAGAACATTCCGGATCAGAGTCTGGTGGAAGGGGCAGGCAGAGGGGCAGACGCCAAGAAGCCGGCTGACATTGACAAACAGGAGGGAGGAGTCCTCAGCAGCCAGGACGCTGACGGAGAGAGGCGTTCCCGGAAGGCAGGCATAGGCCTCGGCGAAAAAGTTGCCTTCCCCGGCTTCCGACAGCAGATGCCTCCTTCCCCAGAAATCTTCTTTTACAATGTGCACAGAGCCGGACAGCACGATTCCCATGGAAGAAACAGGCTCCCCGCTCCGATAAATAAATTCATTTTTCAGGAAGGTTCTTTTCCGCGTATCCAGACAGCCCAAAAGCCCGGTAAGCTCCCCGGCGTCAATCCCTGAAAACAGAGTACAGCCAAGCAGAACTCTCAGCTCCCGGCCGGAATACCCCTTTGCTGACTGTTCACCTGTCTGACTGGTTTTCTTTGATATTCTGTCCATTTCTGCCTCCTGTTAGTTTGGTTCCATTCCAAAGGCCCTGAGCCGCTCTCAAAATGAAAATAATTGTTCTTTTTGTTGTAAATACAACGGAATTTCCTTTCTCATTATAGTATAGTATCCCCAGACAGTCAATGGCGCCTGTTGGAGGCTGTGCTGTCCCGCCAAGAGGAAGGGAATCATTTTGCCGAAAAAGACAAAAAAAGGATCCCGATTTATGAATACAGAGGGAAAACTGCCAGAAAAGGAGGATACAATGGCTTATAAAATGTTTTGTTATCAGTGTCAGGAAACGTCAGGGTGCAGCGGGTGCACCCAGGGAGGTGTCTGCGGAAAGACGGCCAGAACAGCGAATCTCCAGGATTTGCTTGTCTATGCGTCAAAGGGGCTGGCCGCTGTCCTGTACCTGTCCGGTGAAAACGGGGAGGGCACAGGAAGGGTGTCCCTGAAGGAGGACAGCAGGCTGCTGCGGGACAACCTGTTTGCCACCATCACCAATGCCAACTTTGACGATGAGAAGCTCATCTGCCGTATTTCCATGACACAGAAGAGGAAGGAGGAAGCTCTGAGGAAACTGAACAATTCTGACGCCATCCTGGCGGGAGTCTGTGAGAGTCTGAGAGATGCCGTCCTCTGGATACCGGGGACAGAGGAGGAGCTCCGGGAACTGGCTGAAGGAAAAGGAGAGATGAAGGAGTCTGTTCCGGAACAGTTCGGAATCCTGTCGTCCGGGAATGAGGATATAAGAAGCCTGAGAGAGCTGATTACCTATGGACTGAAAGGAATGGCCGCTTACCTGAAACATGCGGATGTTCTCGGAAAGAGGGATGAGGAAACGGAGAACTTTATGATCCGCGCCCTCTCCGCACTGGCAGATGACAGACTGTCGGCGGACGATCTGTTCTCCCTGGCCATGGAAACGGGAAAATTTGGAGTTTCTGCCATGGCACTTCTGGACGGGGCCAATACGGAGCGGTACGGCTCACCGGAGATCACAGAGGTAGAGCTGGGAGTCAGAAAAAATCCGGGAATTCTGATCTCCGGACATGATCTGAGAGATCTGGAAATGCTTCTTGAGCAGACAGAGGGAACGGGAGTGGATGTATACACCCACTCGGAAATGCTCCCCGCCCACTATTATCCCGCGTTTAAGAAGTACAGCCACTTTGCGGGAAATTATGGAAATGCCTGGTGGAAGCAGACGGAGGAGTTTGAAGCCTTCAACGGCCCGGTGATTCTCACCACAAACTGTCTGGTTCCGCCGAGAGCTTCCTACCGGGATCGCCTTTATACAACAGGAGCCGTGGGCTTTAAAGGCTGCCGCCACATTGAGGGAGGACCTGGAGAGAAAAAGGACTTCAGCGCAGTGATCGAGCAGGCCAGACACTGTGAGCCGCCGAGGGAGCTGGAGAGAGGGACAATCGTAGGAGGCTTTGCCCACAGCCAGGTACTTGCGCTGGCTGATAAGATTGTGGAGGCAGTAAAAAAGGGAGCTGTCCGCAAATTTGTGGTGATGGCAGGCTGTGATGGCAGACAGCAGGGAAGGAGCTATTATACGGAATTTGCAGAGGCTCTTCCAAAGGATACGGTGATCCTGACTGCCGGCTGCGCAAAATACAGGTACAATAAATTAAATCTGGGAACCATAGAGGGAATTCCGAGAGTGCTTGATGCAGGACAGTGCAATGACTCCTACTCTCTGGCTGTCATAGCTATGAAGCTGAAGGAGGTCTTCGGCATGGAGGATATCAATGACCTCCCGATTGTCTATAATATTGCCTGGTATGAGCAGAAAGCCGTGATTGTGCTGCTGGCCCTTCTGTATCTGGGAATTAAAAATATCCATCTGGGGCCAACCCTCCCTGCTTTCCTCTCCCCGGGAGTAGCGCAGATTCTGACAGAGAAGTTTGGAATTCAGGGGATCACAGAGCCTCAGAGGGACATGGAGAAAATGGACATTTCATAAAGAGAAGCAGGGAAAACCCAGATGGCTGGTTGCTATTTTCCCTTTCTGGATTATAATGGAAGCAGAGTGAAACCCTGTTCCCGGAATGAATAAGGGAACAGGGCAGGCAAAGGAACGAGCGATAACAGACATAAGATGCAAAGGAGAACTGATATGTATATTGCCGATCTGCACATCCATTCCAGATATTCAAGGGCAACGAGCCGTGATCTGACGCCGGAACAGCTTGACTGTTCTGCAAGGCAGAAAGGGATCAGGCTGCTGGGGACAGGCGATTTCACCCACCCGGCGTGGCGGGAGGAGCTGAAAGAAAAACTGGAGCCTGCAGAGGAGGGCCTCTATCGCCTGAAAAAAGAGTACAGGAGGGAGCGGGGATGGACGCCCGGAGAGGAGGAAACACGTTTTGTGGTATCCGGTGAGATCAGTTCCATCTACAAGCAGGACGGAAAGGTTCGGAAGGTTCACAGCCTTATCCTGCTTCCGGGACTGGAGGAGGCCCGGAAGCTGTCAGCCAGGCTGGAAGCCATTGGAAATATCCACTCAGACGGCAGGCCGATTCTGGGACTCTCCTGCCATGATCTGCTGGAAATTATGCTGGAAACCTGCCCGGAAGGAATGTTCATACCGGCCCACATCTGGACGCCGCATTTTTCCATGTTCGGGGCCTTTTCCGGCTTCGACCGGGTGGAGGACTGCTTCGGGGAGCTGACACCCTATATCCATGCGGTGGAGACCGGTTTATCCTCCGATCCGCCCATGAACTGGCGGGTCTCAGCTCTGGATCGGTTTCAGCTCATCTCCAACTCGGATGCCCACTCTCCGTCTAAGCTGGGGCGGGAGGCAAATGTGCTGTCCGCTGACCTGTCCTATGAGGGACTGAAACGGGCTGTCGAGACGGGGGAAGGGCTGGAGCGAACCATTGAGTTTTTTCCGGAGGAGGGAAAATACCATTTTGACGGGCACAGAAAATGCCATATCTGCTTCAGTCCTGCGGAGGCAGAGCAGTGTGAGGGAAAATGTCCGGTCTGCGGGAAGAAGATGACCACAGGCGTCTCCCACCGGGTAGAGCAGCTTGCCGACCGGCCGGAGGGTTTCCTTCCGGAGAAGTTCAAACCCTTTGAGAGTCTGGTCCCACTGCCGGAGGTGATTGCAGCCTCCACAGGGCGGTCGGCGGCGGGAAAGAAAGTGCAGGAAGAGTACGGGAAAATGGTGAGGGAGCTGGGCACAGAATTTGCCATTCTCCGGGAAATCCCCACAGAGGATATTCAGAAACATTCCGGCCGTCTGATCGCTGAGGGAATCAGGCGGCTCAGGGAGGGAAGAGTCACACGGTTCCCCGGCTTTGACGGGGAGTATGGAACCATACGCCTGTTTGAACCCGACGAAATAGAGAACACGGACGGACAGATGAGCCTGTTTGCCATGATGGGGCTGGGGGATTCTGCGGAGTCTGACGCCGGGCCTCAAAAAATGAAAACTCCGAAACGGCAGCCGGAGAAAGAAAGGGATGCAGAAACCGAAGAGACAGAGGCTATAGGAACAGGAGCCGGAGAAGAGAAGAGTGGAGAAGACAGGGCGGAAATCGGAAGCAGTACGGCTCCTTCCGGGGCGGAGCAGTTTTTAGAGCATCTGAACCAGGAGCAGAGGCATGCAGCCGCAACGCCCGCCCGTTCGTTGGCTGTCATAGCAGGGCCGGGAACGGGAAAGACAGGGACTCTGGCTGCCAGGATCCGCTGCCTTCTGGAGATAAGGCGGGTCAAGCCTTCGGAGATCACGGCAGTGACCTTTACAAACCGGGCGGCAGAGGAGCTTCGGGAAAGGCTGAAACGGGAGATGCCCCACCGCCGGACGATTTCCCGGATACAGACAGGAACCTTCCACTCTCTCTGCTATTCCATGCTGCGCCGGGCGGGAGTGGAGTTTGAACTGGCAGACAGCCTGGAGCTGATGGAGCTGGCCTCTGATGTGATCAGGGAGAAAAAGCTGAAAATCCGTCCGGCAGAATTTCTGAGGAGAGTGTCTGCAGAAAAATGCAGAAGGTGGGAAACAGGAGATGCAGCCTGCGGGAAGGAAGCCTTTGAACTGTACCAGAGGCGCCTCAGGGATGCGGGGCTTTACGATTTTGACGATCTGCAGATAGAGGCGCTGGGCCTTCTGGAAGGGGACAGGGAAGCGGCGGCAGGCCTCTGTTCCCGTTTCCAGTACCTGCTGGTAGATGAGTTTCAGGACATAAGTCCCATCCAGTACCGTCTCATCAGGAACTGGAACCAGGGAGGAAGGGAGCTGTTTGTGATAGGAGATCCGGATCAGTCCATCTATGGGTTCAGGGGCTCCGATCCGGAGTGCTTTCACAGACTTTTAACGGAGTTCCCTGAGACATCCACCGTCCGCCTGGAACAGAACTACCGTTCCTCCCTTCAGATTACAGAGGGAGCCTGTGCCATGATTTCCAATAACCCGGGAGGAGAGAGAAGGCTCCTCTCTGCTGCCGGGGAGGGGCTGCCGGTTCGGATTGTAAAGGCGGCGGGAAGACTTTCGGAGGGAATTTTTGCCGCCAGAGAGATCAACCGGATGATCGGCGGAATCGACATGCTGGATGCGCAGGAGAGAGAGGCGGTTCAGGAGAAAAAAGTCAGGAGCTTTTCCGATATCGCCGTGCTGTGCAGAACACACAGACAGGCAGAGGAGATCGAAGAGTGCCTGAGGAAAGAGGGGATCCCCTGCATTGTAACGGGAAGAGGGGAGTTTCTGGAAGCGGAGACCGTGCGGGAGGCCACAGGCTTTTTCAGAAGTCTGCTGCATGACAGCTCAGATACGGAAGAGGCCAGGCCGCAGAGCAGAGAGATTCCGTTTATGAAAAAGCGTCTGGGAGAGAGCGTTTACAGCGGCCTCCGGGAGAAGTATGGGCCCATGATGAAGAAAAAACCGGCAGAGCTTATCACAAGCTACAGGAAGGACAGGGGACTTCTGGAGGATGAGCCTCTTGAAAAGCTCACAGGAATGGCTCTGTTTCACAGGACGATGAGGGAGTTTCTGGACAACCTGGCCTTTGGGTCTGAGGGAGATCTGAGGAGATGCGGGGCAAAGCGCTATACGGCAGATGCCGTTTCCCTGATGACCCTCCACGCCGCCAAGGGACTTGAATTTCCGGCGGTTATCATAGCCGGGGTAAGGAAATACTCCATCCCTATGGAGCCGGAGCAGAAGAAAGGAGAGGATCCGGGAAAAACAGCAGCTGTTTCTGCGCAAGAGCAGCTTAAGAAGGAGGAGGAGAGGCGGCTGTTTTATGTGGGCATGACCCGGGCAAAGGAGGAGCTGATTCTGGTGACTTCCGGGACGGAGTCGGAATTTCTCAGTGAAATTCCGGCACCCCTGGCTGTGAGGGAAGAAACGGGCGGGAAAAAGACCTTCGCACCGAGGCAGCTCAGCCTGTTTGATTTTATGAAGTAGCAGAAGAAGAGAGAAGGCGGGCTTTGGGAGCACGCCGTTTAAACGGAGGTTTGCCAGACCTCCGTTTTTATGGTATAAAAGAGGGGATACTATCATATAAATACTCCCCGTGAGCAGCAGCGGACCGGGAGTGTGAAGCACTTGAGGAAAGAGAAGCATACAGAGATGAAGCAGACAGGAATAAAGCATACAGAATATACAGAAAACCGGCAGGGGATTCTCCTGCCGTATCCGGTGATCCTGGCCTCTGCCTCGCCAAGGCGAAGGGAAATTTTAAATCAGATCGGCATAGAGCCGATTGTGATGCCGGGAAATCTTGAGGAACAGGTGACATCGGACAGACCCGATGAGGTGGTGAGAGAGCTGTCTGTCCAGAAGGCAGAGCATGTCTGTGAAATGTGCGGAAAAGACAGGGAAACCGGCAGCTTTATCGTCATCGGTTCGGATACAGTTGTGTCGGCCGGAGGAAAAATCCTGGGAAAACCAGGTGATGAAGAGGAAGCCAGGGAGATGATCCGCCTCCTTTCTGGAAATATCCACCAGGTCTATACAGGTGTCACCCTGATCCGGGGAAAACGGAAAATCACTTTTGTGGAAAAGACAGAGGTCTCGGTCTGGCCTATGACAGAGGAGGAGATCGAGGGCTATATCACCTGCTGTGGTTCAGAAGACAGAGATGGTGAGTCCGAAGGAAATCCCGGAAAGCCGCGGCATGAGTGGGAGGACAAGGCCGGAGGATACGGGATCCAGGGTACTTTTGCAAAATTTATCAGGGAGATTCACGGGGACTATTACAATGTGATGGGTCTTCCGGCCAGCAGGACGTATCAGGAATTGAAAAGAATTTCGGAGGAGAGGCTATGATTAAACTGATTGTGTCGGATATTGACGGAACTCTGGTGCGTGACGGGGAAAACCAGTTAAATCCGGAGCTGTTTGATGTGATTCTGAGGCTGAAGAAGGAGAAGAGAATCCACTTTGCGGCTGCCAGCGGCAGGCAGGTGGCTAGTATTGAGTATACCTTTGCACCCATAGGGAAGGAGATTTTCTATGTGGCGGAAAACGGGGCCTATCTGGGATGCCTGGGCAGAAACCTGTTTCTCTACCCCATGGATCAGGCTGCTGCGGCGGAGCTGATTGAGGATATAAGAAGGAATCCCGTTATGGACATGGTGGTGAGCGGCGCAAAGCATGCCTATATGGAAACGAAGGATCAGGAGTTTACGGACTGGGTGAAAAACGGCTACCACTTCGATGTGGTTCCGGTAGACGATGTGACAAAGGTGGACGATGTGATCATTAAGGTAGCTGCCTATAAAAAGTCCGATATTCAGAAAGAAGCAGGATTTTTCTTTGATAAATACGGCAGCAGAATGAAAATTACAATCTCCGGCGACATGTGGATGGACTGCATGCACACAGGGGTCAACAAGGGAGAGGCAGTGAAAACCCTTCAGGAGAGCCTCGGTATTCTGCCGGAGGAAACCATGGTATTTGGAGATCAGTTAAATGACATTGAGATGCTGAACCGGGCCTACTACAGCTTTGCCGTGGGCAATGCCAGAAAAGAGGTCAAGGAGGCTGCCAGATTCCAGGCAGATACCAATGTGAACGACGGGGTTTTGAAAATTTTGAAAAGCCTCCTTTAGATTGACGGTCCCGCCGGGGAAGAACAAACAGAAGGAGAGATGGAATGGAGAGAAGAAACAGAAAGAAGGCCTGGTCAGCCAGGCTGGCAATCGCCGCGTTTTTGGGTATGGTGCTTCTGACCGGCTGCCAGAAGGCGGAGTCCATGTTGGCCGGGATCACCAGCGAGCAGGGCTATGAACTTCCGGAAATCCTGATTGTGGCAATGTCCCAGAAAAATACGTACGAGAAAATCTGCACGGATCAGATCTGGAGCGTGCAGGTGGATGATTCCGGACAGACCTTTGAGGAGTACACAAAAGACCAGATAAAGAGCTTTATGGACGAGATGAAAACCATGAACCTGCTTGCTGAGGACAGGGGAGTCGCGCTGACCAGTGAGGAGAGCGCTGCCATGGATGCGGCGGCAGCGGAGTATCTGGCTGCTCTGACACCGGAAGATACAGCCTTTATGGGGGTGGATGAGGAGGCCGCCAGAACGGTGTTCCACGATTACTGTCTGGCCAATAAACTGGTAGGTGAGCTGACAGAAGGAATGGACATGGAAGTCAGCGACAGCGAGGCTAAGGTGATCGACATTACTGAGGTAAGGGCGGAGGATCAGGAGACGGCTGAGCGGATTCTGGCCGATGTTTCCGGAGGAGCCTCTCTTGAAAAAGCCGCATCTGCCGAGGAGCTTACAGCCTCTGGGAGAAAGCTGGGAAGGGCTGAGGAGAGCGAGGATTTTGAGTACGCTGCCTTTGCCCTGGAAACGGGACAGGTGAGTGAGGTGGTGGAGGATAACGGACAGTACTGTGTGATCCGCTGTGATAACGACTACGATGAGGAGGCCACGGCTCAGAGAAAGGAACAGATCTATGAGGCCAGAAGGGAAAAGGCTTTTCAGGATATTTACGGCAGCTTTAAGGAGGGAATTACCCTCAGAGACTCAGAGAAGACCTGGGAGAGCGTAAGTCTTGACGGCGAGCCTCACGCAGTCAGTGCCGACTTCTTTGAGATATACAAAAAGCATGCAGGCGCTTTTGAGACGCCGGGAGACAGATAATGGATAATGGCAGTTTGAAACAGGCAGAGAGGCCGGAAAAGAAAAAGACCGTCCGCTCAAGAGACAGAAGAAGCCGGAGACGGCGAAGAAGAAGGAGAAATAACCGCAGGATATGGACAGTTATCCTTCTGGTTGTTCTCTGCGCGGCGGCGTTTGTCGGCGTATTCTGCTTTGCAGGAAAACGAAGAGCTGAGGCAGGCAGAGAGGAAGCAGGTACTATCCGGCCGGAACGGATTCCGGGGGATGACACAGGGACAGGGCTTGGCGGAAAGGCCCTGGCAGATGGCCCGGGAGGAGGCACAGAAGACACATCTGAAGGCAGCATATCCGAAGGCAGCACAGTTGAGGCAGCCGGGCAGACAGGCGGAGGCGGCCAGAGGGAAGACTCTCTGGAGGCCCGGGAGAGGGCAGAGGAGATCCTCGATTCCATGACCCTGGAGGAAAAAATACTGCAGCTTTTTATGGTAACTCCCGAGGCTCTCACCGGATATGATGAGGTGTATGCTGCCGGGGAGGCCACAGAGAGTGCCATTGAGCAGTATCCGGTAGGCGGTCTCGTCTATTTCAGTAAGAATCTGCGGAATGAGGCCCAGACAAAGGATATGCTGACGCGCACGAACCAGTACGCGAAAGAGCGGACGGGTCTTCCCATGCTGCTGGCTGTTGATGAGGAAGGCGGACAGGTCGCCCGTATCAGCGGCAGGGAGGGCTTCGCTCTGGATGCCTTTCCGGATATGAGCGACATAGGCGCTCAGGGTGATTCCGGGAAAGCCTATGAGGTAGGGGACGCCATCGGTGCTTACCTGGCAGAGCTTGGATTTAACATGGACTTTGCACCGGTGGCCGATGTGCTGACAAACCCGGACAATACGGTGGTAAAAAGGCGTTCCTTCGGAAGCGATGCAAAGACCGTGGCCAACATGGTAGTGCGGGAGACAGAGGGCCTGAAAAAGCACAAAATCAGCCCCGTTCTCAAGCATTTTCCCGGCCATGGAGGTACGGCAGAGGACAGCCATGAGGGGATGGCAGTCATCCACAGAACGGTGGATGAGCTTCTGGAAAATGAGCTGATTCCATTTCAGACAGGGATTGAGGCAGGCGCCGACTTCGTTATGGTGGGGCACATCAGTGATCCGGAAGCCGTGGGGGATGACCGTCCGGCCGTGTTTTCCAAAACTCTTGTGACCGAGGTGCTGAGAGATACCCTGAAATTTGACGGGATCATTATCACCGATGCAATGAATATGGGAGCCGTCACCGGGTTCTGCAGCAGCGGCGACGCGGCAGTGAGGGCGCTGGAGGCAGGAGTGGATATGATCCTCATGCCGGAGGATTTCAAAGCTGCCTGCCAGGGAGTGGAGGAAGCTGTGGAGGCAGGAACCATTGGAGAGGATCGGATCGAGGAGTCGGTTTTAAGGATTCTTACTCTGAAGGCAGAAAAGCAGCTCAGCGCGTCGGAAAACCGGGACTGAGACAGGACAGAAGGCGGGCTTCAGGCAGAAAAGAAGATAAGACAAGAGAAAGTAACAGAAAATAAGAGAAAAAGGAGGCAGGGCAGCCTGGGCGGCCCTGCCTCCTTTTTCTCTCTGAATTACAATGTTTTTCAGGTGATCGGATGGTTAACTGCCTTTTTTGGCAGAATACCCGTATTAGGCTAACAGGCAGCGGGCCAGCTCAGCCAGGGCCCACTGATCCTTTACCCCCATCATCTCGCGGGCAGAGTGCATGGCGAGGATTGCCACGCCTGCGTCCACTGCCGGCATGGTGAGCAGGCAGGAGGAGATGCTTCCGAGGGTGGAGCCTCCCTTGATGTCAGACCGGTTAGAGAACTTGCGGTAAGGGATGTGGTTCCTGCGGCAGATCCCCTCGATAACGCTGACATGGGAGGCGTCGGTGGCGTAAGCCTGGCTGACTGCCAGCTTCAGTCCCACGCCGCCGTTTAAAGGAACCCGATCCTTTGGATCGTATTTCTCTCCCTTGTTGGGGTGGTAAGCGTGAGCTACATCCAGGGAGAGGAGGAAGCCTCCGAACAGGGAGTCTAAAAATTCACTTCTGCTGTAGCCAAGGCTTAAGTAAATTTTTTCCAGAATCCTGTCTGTCAGAGGGGAGGCAGCGCCCTGCTTTGTACTGCTTCCGATCTCCTCATTGTCATAGAGCGCTGCAACGCTGATTCCGCTTTTTCTGCTGCTGTTTATAAGACCGCTCAGGCAGGCGTGGACACTCGTCAGGTTGTCCAGGCGCGGAGAGGATAAGAATTCATTGTTTATGCCGAGAACCTGAGGCTCATCGCAGTTGTAAATGTAGAATTCGTAGTCTAAAATATCCTCCTTTTTCACCTTTAACTCTCCGGCTACCAGCTCAAGGAAGAAGTCGTCCCTGTTCAGGTTTTCATCCAGCATGGCGAGGATCGGCTGCATGTCGATCTGCGGATTTAAGGCAACGCCGCTGTTCACTTCGCGGTTAAAATGGATAGCCAGATTTGGAACGGTTAACAGAGGGCGCTTAAAATCTACGAGATGTACATGGGGGCTGAACGGATCGTCAGACACGGTGCAGACTTTTCCGGCCATGGAAAGAGGCCGATCCAGCCAGGTACTTAAGATGGGGCCTCCGTATACGGCCACATTGAGCTTGGCATAGCCCTCAGCGGCAATCTCAGGGGACGGCTTGACCATCAGGCAGGGCCAGTCTGTGTGGGAAGAGGCAATGCGGAACTTCGGGTGGTTCTCTGCATCCTCTCCTACGGTAAAGCCCACAAGCGTTGTGTCAAAGGCGTTGACGAAATAGCCCTTTCCTGCCTCGATGGACCACGGTTCGTCCAGCTTAAGCTCAGTAAATCCGCGGCTCTCAAGCAGCTCCATGGAGTAGCGGATCGTATGAAGCGGGGAGACACCTGCGCGCAGGAGCTCCATCAGCTCGTTTAAATCATTTGTATACTGTTCCATTACAGTTCCTCCTATTTTGCAGTCGTGCCCTGCAGTTCAGAAAAAGCTCCCGGCAGGGGCCTGCTCTGAGTATATACAGGCACATATAAGAGTATAAATAAAAGTGCTGCTTTTTGCAACGGAAAGAAATGAGAAAAGAAGAAAGGCGGCTGTCGTTCAGTCTGCAGCCGTCCTGCGGGGGTTTCCGCCGCTTTTGCAGCGGGATCCAGGGGCTTACAGGCGCTGAGCGGCAGTTTCATCTTGTAATGACCGGGCTGTTCATAGTATACTTGTAGTATCCCTCCGCAGGCGGGAAACCGGAACTGGCGTAAAACGGACAGAAAGCCGAAAGCTGCCGGAAACCGGATACTGCCGCAAAGTACGGCATGAGAAGCGGGGAATATCTGGAGGAATGAAAAATGGTTGCGCTGCAGACAGACGAGTTAAAGGAATTTACAAGACAGCTTTTTATCGGAGATACATTTGACCATTTCCTGGTCAGGGAGGTAAAGATTGTGACCTTCAACAGCTTTCAGATAGACGGGCGGATCCGTCCCGGCTACTATTCCAGCGATGAGGCACAGGTTCGCCAGCTGGAGGACTTTTCTGCGTGGAGTGCCCTCCGCCCTTTCTGCTTTTCCCTGATTAAGGGCAGGCATCTGCCGGAGAGCTTTCACATTGTGCTGCAGCTCTCTGGCAGGGAAAAGGAGACATTTGTGAGCGGAAGAGCACCCGGCTTTGCTCCCACCGAGGTAAATGGGCTCTATCTGAACATCCGCTATGAGGACAGAACGCTCACCTGCGTCACAGGAACCTCTGTGAGCCGCTTCACCCTGGACCGTTCGCTGGAACAGGAGTGGGACGGGGCAGTAAAGGAATTTCTGAAAAAGAAAGGGCTGTCCTTTTTTGAGGTCTAGGCCCGGACAGGATAAAAATAAGATCGGACGGACTCTTCAGCCGAGAGTCCGTCCGATTTTTACTTTCTGCATGTTCTTTATTTTTTCAGCATGTGATTTCGAGGCAGCAGCCGGTGCCGGTCCGTCAGCGCCTGCTCCGGGAGACCCATGGTTTTTTTAGTGAGTGAGAACATACTCGATGACGAGGCCGGGAACAGCCCGGTTCTGTTTCCAGAGGGTTTCATACTCAGAGAAATTCACGGGGCAGGTGGATTTTCCCACTTCAATGGTAATGCCGGGAATTGCTTTTTCTCTCTTCTGAATCCAGTCCTTATAGCCGCCAACGCCCTTGCTGCCTAAAATCTGGTAGCCGTTATTTTTGGAAACCAGCTCCGCCAGCTCCCGGGAAGCCGTCTCCTCACGGTTATTTTCTGTATCCCAGTAGATTACCTGCCCCATTGCGTGATAGCTGATGCAGGCGGCAAAGGGATACTGATCCGTGAGAGCTGCCAGCGCCCTGGCCTCCGGCTCAGAGAGAGGGCTTGTACCCTTATAGTCCGTGGAGGACGGATGGGAGACGGTATTCAGGCTGTCCCAGCCTGCGTCAAAGTTGTGGTTTAAGTCAACGCCGCGGCCGTTGCTCTTCCAGCGCCTTAAGTAGGAATCATAGTCAGATGCAGTGCGGCCGTCGGCCCTGTCTGCCTCATAGGCTGTCTTTATCTGGGCCCTCAGCTCCTCAGAGCGGATGCCGTTTTCCCCGTTCTGGCTGATGGCGGCGCCGTCAGGGTTTACCAGGGGGACAAAGTGTACAGCCACCCGGCCAAGCATCTCGGAGAGGCTTCTGCCCTCAAAGGTTCCTGTATTCTGGTAGGCCAGGAGGTATTCAAGCTGCTGCATCATCAGAGGTACATTGATATACTCCCTGGCGTGTATGGTTCCCTGGAATAAGATGTGTTCGGAGGCGGACGGATTGCCGATCATGATGTCATACAGATTTCGTCCGTCTGCCGACTGTCCGATGACATGGACGGTCATCTGGTTCGGATAGCGGTTTTTCAGGGCGTTTATATCCTGCTCCATCTGTTCATAGCTGTATTTGTCCACCGGCTTTACAATGGGATCAGAGAGACGGCCGTTGTAGTAGTTAGACGCGCTTAAATCAGCCGCTGGTCCAAGGGCGGCCGGTACCCCCGGCTCATCAGAAGAAACGGTGGCTTCCTCTGCCGGTCCTGCGAGAGCCGGAAAGGAGGCAGCCTGTGAGACGGACAGGGACAGAGCCAGAATGCCCGCGAAAAGCGGCAAGCGGGAGCGGCGGTGAGGGACGCCGGATTTTGCTGAGTTCCGTGAATGTGGTGTGTATATCATATGAGATCCTCCGAAATGGCGTGTCAGTATTGTTTATCAGTATCGGTTATGCTTATAAAGAAACAAAACGGCGGTACAGATACAGGCAGGGCTGTTTCAGACGCCGTACAAAATTTATTATAGAAAGGCTGCAGATAAAAGTCAATGCAGAGAAGCATGGGCAAAAAAATTGTAAGAAATAGGCCAGAATGCACGTGTTATCAGCACTCGATTAAAATGAGTGCTGATTTTCTATTGACATCTGCTGAAAGGGATACTAAAATATAGAAGGAATTTGAGAGAAGAGACAGGCGGCGATATGCCTGTTCAGAATCATACAGAATCAGAAAAAAGGAGTGTTATCTATGGCAAAATCAGGCAGTTTATCCATTAACAGCGAAAATATTTTCCCGATTATTAAAAAGTGGCTCTATTCCGACCACGATATTTTTTACAGAGAGCTGATTTCCAACGGCTGCGATGCCATCACGAAGCTGAAAAAGCTGGAGATGATGGGCGAGTGGGAAAAACCGGAGGACATGGAGTTTAAAATCCAGGTGACAGTAAATCCAGAGGAAAAGACCATCGTTGTGGAAGACAACGGCATGGGTATGACGGAGGATGAGGTAGATGAGTACATCAACCAGATCGCGTTCTCCGGAGCTCAGGATTTCCTCAACAAATATAAGGACAAGGCCAACGAGGATCAGATCATCGGACATTTCGGCCTCGGCTTTTATTCTGCCTTTATGGTGGCAGATAAGGTGACCATCGATTCCCTCTCCTACAGAAAGGACGCCAAGCCGGTTCACTGGGAGTCTGAGGGCGGCACAGAGTTTGACATGAAGGACGGTGACAAGGAGGGCATCGGTACAAGGATTACCCTCTACTTAAACGAGGACAGCACAGAATTTGCCAATGAATACCGGGCCAGAGAGGTCATTGAGAAATACTGCTCCTTTATGCCGGTTCCGATCTATCTGACCAATGCCAAGGCTGAGCCGGAGTACGAGACAGTCGAGAAAGATGAGTTAAACGAGAAGGACACGATTGTAGAGACGATCGTGGAGGAGGCCAAGACAGAGGAGAAGGAGAAAGAGGACGGAACCAAGGAGGTTGTGGAGGTTTCTCCTGCCAGAGAGAAATACAAGATTTTAAAGAGGCCGGTATCCTTAAGCGATGTAAACCCGCTCTGGAACAAACACCCCAATGAGTGTACAGAGGAGGAGTACAAGACCTTCTACCGCAAGGTATTTATGGATTATAAGGAGCCCCTGTTCTGGATTCACCTGAATATGGACTACCCCTTCAATTTAAAGGGAATTCTCTACTTCCCGAAGATCAACATGGAGTATGAGAGCATTGAGGGAACCATCAAGCTCTACAACAATCAGGTATTTATCGCCGACAACATCAAGGAAGTCATTCCGGAATTCCTGATGCTCTTAAAGGGTGTTATCGACTGTCCGGATCTGCCGTTAAACGTATCCAGAAGCGCCCTTCAGAACGACGGTTTTGTGAAGAAGATTTCCGATTACATCACGAAGAAGGTGGCAGACAAGCTGTCCGGCATGTGCAAGACAGACAGAGAAAATTATGAGAAATACTGGGACGATATCAGCCCGTTTATCAAGTTCGGCTGTCTGAGAGACGAGAAGTTCGCCGAGAAGATGGATGAGTACATTATCTTTAAGAACCTGGACGGCAAGTATCTGACACTTAAGGACTACCTGGAGGCAGCAAAGGAAAAGCATGAAAATAAGGTATTTTATGTGACAGATGAGAAGGAGCAGAGCCAGTACATCAACATGTTCCGCGAGGAGAAGCTGGACGCAGTCATTCTGACGCATAATATCGACAATCCGTTTATCACCCATGAAGAGCAGAAGCATGAGGGAGTGAAGTTCCTGCGGATTGACGCTGATGTCAATGAGATGTTTAAGGAAGAGGTGAAGGAGGAGGACAAGGAGGCTCTGGAGCAGGAGGCCAAGACTCTGACTGAGACCTTCCGCAAGGCCCTCGGAAACGACAAGCTGGAGGTAAAGGTGGAGAAGCTGAAGAACGAATCTGTCTCCTCCATGATCACAGTGGCCGAGGAGACACGCCGTATGCAGGAAATGATGAAGATGTACAATATGTACGGCATGGATCCGTCTATGTTCGGCGGTACAGGCGAGGTTCTGGTATTAAATGCCAACAACAGCCTTGTGAAGTACGTGTTAGAGCACGGCGAGGGAGAGGAAACGCCGGTAATCTGTGAGCAGCTCTATGATCTGGCCCTCTTAAGCCATGGCAGTTTAAGTCCGGAGAGGATGACAAAGTTCATTGCCAGAAGCAATGAGATTATGGCAAAGCTCGCAAAATAGAACTAGGTAAGCAGAATACAGGACAGACAGAAGCAGGAGGGATCCGAGGAGATCTCTTCTGCTTTTTTCTTTCGAGGGAGACTCCGTATTCTGTGAAAGACGGATTTTCTGCCGCTCAGGAGCGTGTTTGGTCATATTTCTTCTCTGAATCTGCAGCATCATTTTGTATTATTGCGTATTTCGATAAAAGCCGGCCTGTATGGAATTTTTGAATTTGTCTCTCAGAGAAATGGGCTATATAATGAGCCATAGACTGTTGAGAGATTGAACAGGGAAAATGAAAAAGAGATGGAGGAACAACATGAGAAAGAGACTGCTGAGCTTTGCCCTGTGCGCAGCTATGGCACTGACAGCCATGACGGGATGCGGGGCAAAAACGGAGGACGCGGCGGCTTCGTCAAAAGGTGCGGAGACAGCCGGGGCAGGAGAGGAAGAGACAGAAGCTGCCAGGGAGGCTGACGGCGGTGAGAAGGGACTTGTGATTCCCAGCGCCAGCTGTGTGGCCAACTTAAACCCGCTGCTGGAGAGCTACAAGGAGGGCGTGATTATGTTAAATCCCCTCTACGACCCGCTCTATGTGATTGATGTAAATGAGACGAGATATTATCTGGCTGAATCCTATGAGGTTTCTGAGGACGGAACTTCCGTCACCCTGAAGCTGAAAGATGGGCTGAAGTGGCATGACGGAGAGCCGATTACAGCAGATGATGTCATTTTTACCATGGATGTCAATGCTGATACAAACAACGGAGCAGGCAACACAAACGTGGTAATTTTAAATGACCAGCCGGTGACATATGAGAAGGTGGATGACCTGACCGTTAAGATTACCCTTCCCATGGCGTCTGCGTCCTATCCGGCCCTTCTCGGCGAGCTGACTCTGATTCCGGAACATGTGTATGGAGGCAACACGAACATTGTGGGAGCAGAGGCAAACATGTCCGGTATCGGCTCCGGCCCTTATAAATTGAGAGAGTTCAAGCAGGATCAGTACCTGATTCTTGAAAAGAATGAGGACTACTACATGGGGGCGCCGGATATTGACACAGTAACCTTCCGGATTATCTCAGATATCTCTGCCCAGGAGGTTGCCCTGATGAACGGGGAGATCAACCTGATGGAGCTTTCCAGCGCTCCGGCAGTTGCGAAGTATTCGGATGATCCAAACTACACAGTAGTCATGTATCCGGAGGGACGTGTCAACTACCTGGCAGTCAACAAGTTCTGCGAGACCGTTCAGGATCCGAAGGTAGTGGAGGCAGTGTTTGCAGCCCTGGATGCTCAGGAGATCATCGACGGTGCTTACGGTGAGGGAATGGCAGTTCCGGCCAACACAGTTCTCAGCAATATGACAACCTTCTATGACGAATCTGTGGAGGGCTACAGCCAGGATATTGAGAAGGCGAAGGAGCTGGTAGCTGAGACAGGCATCGAGGGGACAACCATGACGCTTTATTTCAACTCAGAGCGTGCCTATATGAAGGAATCTGCCCAGGTGATCCAGCAGCAGCTTAAGAATGTGGGAATCAATCTGGAAGTAATCCCTCTTGAGTCCACCGGATTCTTTGAGAAGGTGTTCGGAACGGACGGAGACTATGAGTTCTACCTGAACGGCTATGCCGCAGTGGGCGATCCGGACACTGTGGTTGCCGGAATGTACGATGGAACCTGGGGAGTAAACCTGGCTGTCAGCGACGAGCTCCTGGGACTCTGGCAGGAGGCCCGTTCCGTGTTCACGGAGGACGAGCGGGCTGCAATCTATAAGGAGATTCAGGAGAAGACAAAAGAGGAGATGACCTGCTACCCGATTGCTTACCCGAATTATGTATTTGTCACGACAGGCAACGTGAAAGGTACGGACACAATCAAGCGCACTCCGATCTTTGAGGATTACACAAAGCTGACCATTGAATAATACAGGTTCAGCCGGCCCGGTAACAGGGCTTTCTGCAGGGCTGCCGCAAAATGAAATGGCTCATATGAGAACGTCTGAAAGGGATGATATGAGAGCACCGTTTTGCGGCAGCCCTTATATGCTTATACACAAAAACGGCCGGATACTTTAGCGGCCTGCAAGGAAAGGAGAAACAGCCTTGAAACACTTTATTTTAAAGCGTCTGGCTCAGATGCTCTTTGTATGGATTCTGGTCTCAGTGTTTTCCTTTTCCATCATCTACTTTGCTCCTGGGGATCCGCTCTATATTTATATGACGCCGGGGGCAACGGGGCACAAGATGACGGATGAGGAGATGTACCGGATGAGAGAGTCCCTGGGCTTAAACGGGAACGTGGTGGAGCAGTATGTGAGCTGGGCAGAGAAGACGGCCCGCGGGAATCTGGGAATCTCCATCAGCAACCGGCAGCCGGTGCTGGATCAGATACTGGAAAAGCTGCCCTGCACAGCAGGACTGATGGGGGCATCACTCCTGCTGTCCCTGGCAATTTCAATTCCTCTGGGACTGCTGGCGGGGGTCTGTAAAAACAGATTTCCCGATCACATCATCAGCGGCCTCACCTATCTGGGTATCTCTGTGCCTGCCTTCTGGCTGGGTATCATGCTGATTATTATTTTCTCCATGAAGCTCAAGATACTTCCCAGTTCCGGTATGCGCACCATCGGCGTGGACAGCACCTGGGATCTGATCAGGCACGGGATGATGCCGGCTATTGTCCTGGGACTCAACAACATGGCTGTCTTTGTCCGCTATATCCGGGCCAACACCATTGTACAGCTGGAGGAGGAGTATGTGCAGACAGCCATATCCAAGGGACTGTCAAGACGCGGGATTCTGTACGGCCAGGTGCTTAAAAACTGTATGCTCCCGGTGATCACCACCGTCGGCTCCCGGCTGGGAACCCTGGTGACAGGCTCCTTTATTATAGAATCGGTCTTTGCATGGCCGGGGCTGGGAACGCTGGGAATGTCTGCCATCAACAACCGGGACTATCCGATGATTATGGGCATCACCATGTTCTCCTGCACCATTCTGCTTTTGGGAAACTTCCTGGCAGATCTCCTCTATGGCTTTGCAGATCCGAGAATTAAGCAGGGAAGGGGGTAAAAGGTATGGCGAAGTTAATCTCACCCTTAAACCAGGCAGCTCTCCGGGCGGAGGATTTTGCACGGGCAGAGCTCGGGGAAGAGGAAAAGGCGCCGGACTACGGCAGAGGACTGGGACATCAGCTGAAAAAAGCCTTCTGGGAAAATAAGATGGCAGCTGTCAGCCTGGCGATTCTTCTCCTGATTGCTGCGGGAGCACTTGCGGCCCCGTTTCTGCCCCAGGATCCGGATTACATGGATGTGCTGAATAAGATGGCTCCTCCCGGCGGAGAGCACTGGCTGGGAACGGACGAGCTGGGACGGGATACCTTCACGAGAGTCCTCTACGGCAGCAGAATTTCCCTGTTAGTCGGTATTGCCACCATGATTGTGTCAGTAGTGGCGGGAACTCTGGTGGGAACCATAAGCGGCTATGCAGGGGGGAAAACAGACGCGGTTCTGATGCGGATTGTGGATATGTTTCAGTCCGTGCCGAGTCTTCTCATGATTATTGTCATCTTCTCGTTTATCCCCAACAATATGGTGACGCTGGTGTTCATGCTGGCGCTGTTTTCCTGGACCGGAGTTGCGAGGATTGTCAGGGCCCAGACGCTGACTCTGAAGGAGAGGGACTTTGTGGCAGCTGCCAGAACCCTGGGAGTGGGGCATGGCACCATCATCATGAGACACATTATCCCGAATATGTCAGCCCAGATTATTGTGGCTGCTTCTTTGAGCATTGCAGGGGCAATTCTGGACGAGTCGGCTTTAAGCTTCCTCGGATACGGCGTGGCGCTCCCCATGTCCTCCTGGGGCAGCATGCTCCAGAATGCACAGCAGTATATTCTGTATGATCCGCTGCTGGCACTGGTTCCGGGACTGTTTATTCTTCTGACCGTCCTTTGTCTGAATATTCTGGGAGATGCGCTTCAGTATGCTCTGGATCCGCGTCTGCATAAATAGGAGGTGGCTTTATGGGAAAACTTCTGGAGGTAAAGGAGCTGAGAATTTCCTTTCGCAGCTACGCCGGGGAGGTACAGGCTGTGCGGGGGGTGTCATTTTCCGTGGAGGAGGGAGAACCGGTGGCCATTGTAGGCGAGTCCGGCTGCGGGAAGTCTGTGACAGCGAAGGCAGTTATGGGGCTGATCCGGCTGCCGCAGGGGGAGATCAAGGCGGGAAGCCAGATCCTCTTTGACGGAAAAAATATACTGGAACAGACGGCAAAGCAGTGGAGGGAGTACCGGGGTAAGGACTGCGCTATTGTCTTTCAGGATGCGCTGGCGGCGTTGAACCCCACCCTTACTGTTGGGCGTCAGATTGTGGAGAAGCTGCTGGTTCATACAGCCATGACCAGGGAGGAAGCGAAGCGTGAGGCAGTGCGGCTCCTGGAGCAGGTGGGAATTCCGGAGGCGGGAAGGCGGGTAAAGCAGTATCCCCATGAATTCTCCGGAGGAATGAGACAGAGAGCCATGATAGCTATTGCCCTGGCCTGTCAGCCGAGACTTCTCATCGCCGACGAGCCCACCACGGCGCTGGATGTGACGATTCAGGCAGAAATTATAGAACTCCTCAAACAGATCCAGAAAGAGACGGGGATGGCGGTCATTCTGATCACCCACGATCTGGGAATTGTGGCCAGTATTGCCAGAAAGATTGTTGTTATGTATGCGGGAAAGGTGGTGGAGACGGGCAGCAGCGCAGATATTTTTTACAGTGCCAGACACCCCTATACCAGGGCGCTTCTCCGGGCAGTTCCAAGGCTTGATCTGGAGAGCGGCCAGGAGTTAGAGTCTATCGAGGGTGCTCCGCCCAGTATGCTCTGCCCGCCGCATGGCTGTGCCTTTGGCACCCGCTGCCAGAGCTGTATGAAAATCTGTACAGAGCAGGAGCCGCCTCTCTATGAGTTCGAGCCAGGCCATACAGCCAGGTGCTGGCTGTATCACCCCATGGCAGAGAAAAACCGGAAAGGGAAATCATAAGGGAAGCGTCAGATAAGAAAGGTAAAAGCATGGAACAGAAGGAACACACAGAGAAAATACTGGAAGTCACTCATCTGAAGAAATACTTCCAGTCAGGAAAGAAAACCTTAAAGGCTGTGGACGATGTGACATTTTCTGTGAACCGGGGGGAGACTCTCGGAATTGTGGGTGAGTCCGGCTGCGGCAAGACTACCTGTGCCAGAACCTGTATTGGCATCTATGACAGGACGGACGGTCAGGTCTTCTACCGGGGAAAGAATGTCCACGAGTTAAGAGGGGCCGCAAAAAAGGCATTTACGAAGGAGGTACAGATCATTTTTCAGGATCCCTATTCCTCTCTGGATCCGAAGATGAAGGTACATGATATTATTGCTGAGGGCCTGAGAGCCCATAAGCTGTGCGGAAGCAGGGAGGAGGAGAGAAGAAGGGTGAGAGAGCTTCTCCTCACTGTGGGGCTGAACGCGGAGCACGCCACCCGCTTCGTCCACGAATTTTCGGGAGGACAGAGGCAGAGGATCGGGATTGCAAGGGCTCTGGCTGTGGAGCCGGAGCTTATTGTCTGCGATGAGCCGATCTCGGCTCTGGACGTATCGATCCAGGCGCAGATTGTGAACCTGCTCATGCGGCTGCAGAGAGAGAAGGGCCTTACCTATCTGTTCATCGCCCATGATCTGGCCATGGTGCGCCATATTTCAGACCGGGTGGCAGTCATGTATCTGGGAACAGTGGCAGAGCTCACCAGCTCCGAATCCCTCTACAAAAATCC
The DNA here is from genome assembly GCA_019423835.1 of Clostridiales bacterium. Lineage (GTDB taxonomy): Bacteria > Bacillota > Clostridia > Lachnospirales > Lachnospiraceae > Otoolea. Next base: position 29,124 of record JAHZAR010000029.1, read on the forward strand.
TCTGCACCCGTACACCAAAGCGCTGCTGTCTGCGATTCCGATTCCGGATCCGCAGGTGGAGGAGGAGAAGGAGAGAATCCGTTTAAGGGGAGAGATACCAAGCCCCATTGACCCGCCTTCCGGCTGCCGCTTTGCGGGCCGCTGCCGTTTTGCAGAAGAGAGGTGCAGAAAGGAACGGCCCGGGCTGCTGGAAGTGGAGGAGGGACATCTGGTAGCATGCCATCTCTATGAAGAGAGAGGGAAACAGATCACGCCATAAGAAGAGAGTCAGACAGACTGCAGAAAAATAAAACCGCCTTTGGTTTCAAACCAAAGGCGGTTTTATTTTTCTGTATATTCCGGTTCTGTGTGCGGCTCAGCCGGAGGAAAACAGGGTTCCGGTTCACCTGGATGATCAGGGATGAATGTGGCAATATCGGAAATGTCAGAGCACTGAAGGATATTGCACAGCATATCCAGCGTACTGGTATATACGACCTGATTGTGTTTTAGCCGGTATATCTGAGCCCGGCTGATATTATAATATTTGTATAATCGGTTTTGAGATATACCCTTATTTTTAAGGGAAATCCACAATTTATCATAGACGATCATAAAACTGTCCTCACAA
>JAHZAR010000003.1:0-54087 GCA_019423835.1 Clostridiales bacterium
TAAACATCTGGATATCCTGTGTCGGCATGGAAGAATTCTTGACTGCAACCACCCTCGGGTTTTTCTTCATCTCTGCAAACAGGCTCATGGTCAGAGCTGTACCGGCAAGCTGGGGAATATTGTAGATGACGAAGTCTGTATTGGGAGCCGCCTCGCTGATAGTGTTCCAGTAGGCAGCGATGCTGTACTCCGGAAGGCGGAAGTAAATCGGCGGGATGGATGCGATAGCGTCAACTCCCACGCTCTCGGAATGTCTTGCCAGCTCCACGCTGTCCCTTGTATTATTGCAGGCCACATGGTTGATCACCGTGAGCTTTCCCTTGGCCACTGCCATAACATTCTCAATGATGATTTTTCTCTCTTCCACGTTCTGGTAGATGCACTCGCCGGAGGAGCCGTTTACATATACTCCCTTTACTCCCTTGTCCACAAAATACTGTGTCAGCGCGCGCACCCGCTCCGGACTCACGTCGCCGTTGTCGTCATAGCATGCATAAAACGCCGGAATAATTCCTCTGTACTTGTCTAAATTTCTCATGTTACCCTTCCTTTCAGGCCTCTTTGGCCACCCTGCGAAATCATTTATCTTTCCTTTGCCGCCTTTTCTCTCCCAAAAGCAGCGGCCTCCGCTGTCAGACTCTCTGCCTACTTCCCGGCCAGTGCGTCTGTAAATGTCTTTGTAATCACCTGCGGTCTGGTGATAATGGAGCCTACCACCACGCTGAAGCATCCGAGCTCAATCACTCTCTTTGCTTTTTCCGGCGTATTGATGTTTCCCTCGGCGATGACCGGATGCGTTACCTTTTCCAGGATCGTCCTTATGATCTCAAAATCATTGGCCTCAATCCTGTCTCCCCGGCTCTGCTCTGTGTAGCCCACCATGGTTGTTCCGATGAAGTCAAACCCCAGTTGATCTGCATGAATAGCTTCCTCAACGGTGGAGCAGTCTGCCATCAGAGGCTGATTGGGATATTTTTCCCTGATCTCCCGGTAAAACTCATCCAGCGTTTTTCCCTCCGGTCTCCGTTCAATGCCGGCCTGAACCGCTATGATTTCCGGTTTCACCTCCATCAGCTCTTCGATCTCTTTCATAGTTGGAGTAATGTATACCTGACTGTCCGCATAATCTCTCTTTACAATTCCAATAATCGGCAGATCAACGTTTCTTCTGATTTCTGCTATATCCTCTTTTGTGTTCGCCCTGATTCCAGAGGCTCCGCCCTGCATAGCTGCCAGAGCCATTCTTCCCATAATGAAGGAAGAGTGGAGAGGTTCTTCCGGCAGTGCCTGACATGATACAATCAGGTGCCCTCTCAGTCTCTCTAAGCATTTATCCATCCTTCCGCTTCCTTTCCGTGTTCAGCAGCTTTACGCACCTGCTTTACTTCGTTTGTGGCCCTAGTATAACATCGCTGAAAATTTTTTCAATATAAAATCATTCTTCTGAAAGTTCTTTCATAAAAACTAGAATTTTACCTCGCTGTTCCACGAAAAACTCCGCCGCTTTTTGTGGAAAATGCATAGTTTCTGAAAGTCCTTTCAATTTTTAATTCCCATTGAAAAAACATATTCTTTTCGTTTATAATGGGTTTAACAGAATATAGATAGATATATAAAGGAGATTTCAACCATGAGAATTATCAGAACAGAGAATTATGAGGAATTAAGCCGCCGGGCAGCCGATCAGATCGCTGCCCAGATCCTTGTAAAGCCGGACTGCGTGCTGGGCCTGGCCACCGGCTCCACTCCTGAGGGAACTTACAGAGAGCTGGTAGACCGCTATGAAACAGGGATCCTTGATTTCTCTCAGGTTTCTTCTGTGAACCTGGATGAATATAAAGGTCTCTCCGGCGACAATGATCAGAGCTACCGGTATTTTATGAACCACCACTTATTCGATCACGTAAACATTGACAAGACACGCACCCACGTTCCAAACGGCCTTGAGCCGGACTCTGACAAAGCCTGTGCAGACTACGACGCTCAGATCCGGGCCATGGGAGGCGTTGACCTGCAGCTTCTCGGAATCGGAGGCAACGGACACATCGGCTTCAATGAGCCCTGCGAGGAGTTCATCGTGGGAACTCACTGTGTAGACCTGGCCCAGAGCACCATCGAGGCAAACGCACGCTTCTTTGCCTCCATCGATGAGGTTCCGAAGAAAGCCTACACCATGGGCATCGGAAATATTATGGCCGCTAAGAAGATCCTTCTTCTGGCCTCCGGCAAAGGCAAGGCTCAGGCCATCTATGACACCTGCTTCGGACCGGTTACGCCTCACGTTCCGGCTTCTGTCCTTCAGCTCCACCCGGATGTGGTGATCATCGCAGATGAGGACGCACTTTCCCTGGCTAAGGAGAAGGGAGCCATCTAAAAACAGCCCTTTAACTGAAAAAAGGCTGCTGCCAGAATTTTCATTCCGCAGCAGCCTTTTTCTTATTTCAGGCAAATTTCTACAGCATCTTTGTTCCCCTGCAGTACGTCTGAGCCACATCGTAGTTATCTTCCAGAACCACAAGATCCGCATCGTAACCTGCGCAGATTTTTCCCTTTCTGTCATCCACGCCCAGGCATCTGGCCGGATTGATGGTGCAGGAATTCAGCGCATAGTCAAATGGAATCATGGCCTTCTCCACCAGGATCTGAAGACCTCTGTTCATGTGGAGAGTGCTTCCGGCGATGGTGTTTGTGCCCTTCAGATAGGCAAGTCCCTCCCTGCTGATCTCGATGTCGTGGCCCCCAAGCTGATACTTTCCTCCCGGAGGGCAGTGCTTTGCCCGGAGGGAATCGGTGATCATCATGGCAAAGTCGCGTCCCTTCAGCTGGTAAAAATTGTTGAGGGCGGACACATCGGAGTGATGGCCGTCCGCAATAATCTCACCGTAAATATCTCTCACGCGGAATGCAATTCCTACCAGCCCCGGCTTTCTGTGGGTAAACGGCGTCATCCCGTTGTACACATGAGTCATGGATTTCGCGCCGTTTGCGATGGCTGCCATGGCCTGCTCATAGGTTGCGCAGGAATGTCCCATGCTGGCCACAACGCCTGTCTTTGCCAGGTAGCGCAGAAGCTCCAGGTCTTTGTCATGTTCCGGCGCGATGGTAATATAGCGGATATGGCCTCTGGCCGCCTCCTGATACTGTTTAAACTGCTCTACGCTTGGCACGGCGATGGCCTCCGGCGGCTGTGCGCCCTTGTACTCCATATCCAGAAACGGACCCTCAAAATGGATTCCAAGTATCTCTGCGCCCTCATACTCCCCTTCCATCACATCCGCCACATTTCTGACAGCCGCTGTCAGGATGTCCGGCATCTGTGTCACGGTAGTCGGAAGAATGGAGGTAACGCCCTCCTCAGGGATCCTTCTCATCCAGTTTTTCAGTCCCTCCGGCTCTGCATCGTTTGTGTCAAAGCCATAGGCGCCGTGGGTGTGCACGTCAATAAAGCCCGGTACAATCCGCTTCTCTCCCCAGTCCTCATCGGCCTCCCTCTCTCCGTAAGCCAGGACCCGTGAAATCACGCCGTCCTCAATCTCAAGCTGGAACGGAAGGAACTGCCCTCCGATCCATACGCGTTTACTCTGAAGAATCATGCTCTTCCTCCTTTTGGTGTCTGTCTTTCTGTCTGCATTCTGCCGCTTCAGCCATTTTTCACAGTGGCAGAATCCTGCCCCATGCTGTATTCTGCCCCCTGTTTCCACTCATAATTTCTCAGTTTCCCCTGCATGGTCATCTGTTCGAAGCCGTTCTGCCTGAGTGCCTCATAGAGAATAATGGAAACGGAATTTGACAGGTTCAGGGAACGGATATCGCCCCACATGGGAATCCTGACACAGGTTTCCTGGTGCTGCACCAGAATGTCCTCCGGGATTCCCCGGCTCTCCGGGCCGAACATGATATAGCAGTCCGGCTCATAGCTGGCCTCTGTGTAAACATTGGGCGCCTTGGTGGTAGCCATATAGATTTTTGCTCCGGGATTTCGGTCGAGAAAATCCTGATAATCGCTGTAGACCGTCACGTCCAGCTTGTCCCAGTAATCCAGTCCCGCCCGTTTTACAGCCTTCTCGCTCAGCTTAAAGCCCAGCGGCTCTATCAGATGAAGCCGCGTGCCTGTGGCCACACAGGTTCTTCCGATATTTCCCGTATTGGCCGGCATCTCCGGCTCATAAAGCACTATGTTCATCTTATGTCAACCTCTGTTTCTGTTCTTTTCCCGCCGCGCATCTGCAGCGATTCTTTTTCCTGCCTGTCCGCCTCTCAGCGCCCGACAGCATCCAGTCTGACCACAAACCGGCGGATCCTCCTGATCGCCCGCTTCAGATCTTCCATAGAGTAGGCGTAGGATACCCTCAGATAGCCCTCTCCGCAGTCGCCGAAGGCCGTTCCCGGCACAATGGCTATTTTCTCCTCCCGGAGAAGCCTGGTGGCAAACTCCTCCGAAGTCATGCCAAACCTCTTGATACAGGGGAACATGTAAAAGGCTCCGTAGGGCTCAAAGCAGTCCATTCCCAGGGAGCGGAACTCTCCTAACAGGTATTTTCTCCTCTCATCGTAGGAGCGCTTCATCTCCTCAATATCGCTGTCCCCGTTCTTGATCGCCTCCACTGCCGCATACTGGCTGGTGGTAGGGGCACACATGATCGCGTACTGATGAACCTTTAACATCTGCTCCAGGATATTGGCAGGCGCGCAGGCATAGCCGATTCTCCAGCCGGTCATGGCGTAGGCCTTTGAAAACCCGTTAATCAGAACGGTTCTCTCCCTCATGCCCGGAAGGGATGCAATGGTCACATGTTTCTTTTTATAGGTCAGCTCTGCATAGATCTCATCACTGATGACAAACAGATCCTTCTCCTTCACCACCTGGGCGACAGCCTCCAGATCCTCCTTCTCCATAATAGCTCCCGTCGGATTGTTCGGGAAGGGCAGAATGAGAATCTTCGTCTTCGGCGTAATCTTTTCCAGAAGCTTTTCCCTGGTAAGCCTGAACTGATCCTTTTCCTCCAGCTCGATCACCACGGGAACTCCCCCCGCCAGAATGGTGCACGGCACATAGGACACATAGCTGGGCTGAGGGATCAGCACCTCGTCTCCCGGATCCAGCATGGCCCGGAGCGCAATGTCAATGGCCTCACTGCCTCCGATGGTAACCATCACCTCGGTGCTGTAATCGTATTCCACCTTCATCCGCCGCTTCATGTAATTGCAGATTTCTATCTTCAGCTCCTTGAGTCCTGCATTGGAGGTGTAGAAGGTTTTTCCCATCTCAAGGGAACGGATGCCTGCATCTCTCACATGCCAGGGAGTGTCAAAGTCAGGCTCCCCCACTCCCAGAGAGATGGCCCCGTCCATCTCATTGACAATATCAAAAAATTTTCTGATTCCTGACGGCGGAATCGTCACGATTGTACTTGATAACGGATTTCTCATGGGTTAATCAACATCCTTTCATCCTGAGGGCCGTCGCTTAAGACAGTCCCATGGTCTTTATATTTCTTCAGTAAAAAGTGGGTAGCCGTGCTGATAACGGAATCGATGGTCGCCAGCTTTTCCGATACAAACTGGGCCACCCCGCGCATGGTCTTTTCCTCCAGGATAACAGTGAAGTCATAGGCCCCGGACATCAGGTACACTGATTTCACCTCGCTGTACTGGGAAAGCCTCTCCGCAATCTTATCAAAGCCCATCTGCCTCTGCGGAGTCACCTTCACCTCGATCAGGGCAATCACCTTCTCTTCTTCCGTATTGTCCCAGTTAATCAGGGTATGGTAACCGCAGATAATATGTTCTTCTTCCATCTTCGCGATCTCCGCCGCGACCGCCGCCTCGTTCTCCCCAAGGATTTCCGCCAGCTCCGCTGTGCTGATCCGGCTGTTCTTCTCGATGACCGCTAAAATTTTTTCTCTCATACTTTTACCTCCCGCTGATTTAAAATTTTTTCTATCTCATCCGGCTTTGGCCGGTCAAGAAACGTCTCTGTTTCTCCATTCAGGATCCGCCTTGCGATCCCCTTCTCTGCCTTTCCGATGACAGCGCCCTCAACGCCCCGCTTTCTGAGCGCGTTTAACGCCGTAAGTCCGTTGTCCGCCGCCATGAGAAGGCATCCGCCGGAGCTCAGACGGTACGGATTCAGGTCAAATACCTCACACACCTCCACCGTTTCCTGGCGGATGGGAATGGCCCGAAGCTCTATGGTACATCCAAGGCCATGGGCCTCCAGCAGGTTCCAGAGGCTGTTCATAATGCCGCCGTCTTCAGCCGGCTCTGCCTCCGTCACCCCTGCCTCCCGGAAAAACTCTCCCTCAAGTCTTTTCTGCATAAAGCTTTCTGCCTCTCTGTCAAGGCTTAAAAGCCGGTCTGCATAGGAAGCGGAAAACCGCTCTCTGAGAGCTTTCTCTCCAGCCCTCGCTGCCGCTGTGGCGCCGGTGAGGCCGATGCTTCCCGCCACAATTAAATCCTGGCCCGGCTTAAGAAAGCCGGGCCTCTTTTCTTCTCCTCTGCTGCGATTCCTGTTCATGACTTCCCTCCCCTTCCTCTAAGCCGCCGGGCTTACAGGATCTGCGGGCGGATCCGCCGGACTCTGGGCTGCCCCGTCAGGCGCAGGCGGGGCAGGATTTGCTGCCTCCCCTGCCGGGCCGTGGGAATCGCTGGCCGGGCCTGCCGGCTGCGTCTCTGCCGGCTGTGTCTCCGCCGGCTGTGTTTCTGCCGGAGCGGTGGGCTCCGTCACTGCCGGAGCTGCCGGGGCCGCCGGGCCCACACGGTACACCGCCTTGGAAGCCATGTAGGTATCAGTGTGGAGAATCTCTCTTTCAGTCTCCACTCCGTCCACATAGACCACCTTCCAGAGCCGGGACTTTTTTCCAACATGGCCGGAGGATTCCTTTACCCTCGCTCCGGGTGCCAGGGAATTGTCCACCTTCTCTGTGGGAGCGCCGGGATCAATCGTTCCTAGTGTCTCTGACACGAACTCAATGGTACGGTTGGAAGGTCTCGTTTCCTTGCCGTAGGCTGTAAAAGTAAGTGTATTTCCGGAAACGCTTCCTTCAATATAAATCGGAGTCTCATAGTTATTCTTAAATTTCAGGTCCTTGTAGGTTCCGGCAATAGCCGCGTCCTCAGACGGTTTCACATACCCCACGGTCATGGAGTGGTTCTGCCTCTGCGTCACCTCCAGCTCAGCCCGGAGGACTACATTGTACAGGGTTGTACACAGCTGGCAGGCGCCGCCGCCGATGGAATCCACCGTCCGGCCATTCTCATAGGAACCGGCGGCTGCATAGCCGTTCTCTATGGTGAATGGAGTCAGGTACTCATAGGCGGAAAACTGATCCCCCGGCATCAGCACTGCTCCATTTATCTTGGACGCTCCGGTCTTTAGATTCTGGGTCCTGGACCTGTCGCCTGCGTTAAAATTCGTGCTGAAGGTCCCCAGCACATCAGAGATCGTCTCCAGATCCGCACGCCTGATCCGGGGCTGCGTCTCCGTCACCACGGCCTCCACCGACACGCCCTGGGAAATTCCCTGATCCAGTGCCCCGTTGAGAGCCGCCTTCGTGGCCTCCAGATCCACGGCAAGCCCGGTCACCTCGTCTGTGATGACAAAGGCCCCGTTTTCTCTTGTAATGGAGGCATCCCTTGCCTCCCTCACATAGGGAGCACAGTTGTCATTTACAAAAGCCTGCAGCTTCCCGTCGTCAAACGAGGTCTCCACAGACAGGCCGGGGCCGCCGTCTTCCAGTTTCTTCACATGGACAAACCGTTCCAGAAGGTTTCCCCCTGCATATGTTTCCAGTTCTGTGCCGATTTCCTCTCTGTTTTCCCAGTAGAAGCCCAGATCCGCCGCTGTGGAGGCGAGGCTGTTTCCGTCAATGGCAATCGATACCTGCTGCCCTGCCAGCGAGTTGACATAATCTTCCAGTTCTGCCGACGCCTCGCCGACCGTCAGGCCAGACAGGTCAAAGCTTTCCTCCCCGGAGCCGCTCACGGAAAATCCCTGGGGCAGAACTCCGGCAGCTGCCTCCTGCGGCACAATAAATAAAATTCCGGCTGACAGCAGAGCTGTCAGACCGGCAATCCGAACATTCCTTTTCATGCTTTCCAAACTCCCTCTGCCTAGAATAACGAGGACAGCCCCGCAATCACGGTTCCTCCTACCATGGTTACGAGAATAATCACAACCATCACCGTAGTGAAGATTTTTTTGGATTTATTATTTCCCATAAACATATATCTCACCTCTTTTTCATTCTTCCATAGTTCAGTATGATTTTATCTGTGAGCCTGGACGCCTCACTGCGCGTCAGATACTCTATGTCAACAGATAAATTTATTCTATGATATTTTGCTAATTCCCGCAAGCCTTCTTTTTGTCTTTTTGAGGCCGGCTGTTCTCTTTTTACCTTGTAAATCAGGGGTTTTGCGGCAAAAGCTTCCTGATTTTCCTCAAAATGGCAGTTTCTCAGACTTTGGTAGAGAAAATGGGCGGCTTTCGCATCTGAAAGCGCTCTGTGAGCCGTTTCCTGGGGAATCCGGAACCAGGCGCAGGCGGCTGCCAGATTCTTTTTCTCCTCCGGAGGCATGAAGCTGCGGCAGAGAGTGAGCGTATCAATGCCGTTTTTTTCAAAGGAAAGCCCGGCGTTCACCGCCGCATGTTTTAAAAAGCTGTAGTCGAAGATGACATGGTGCCCTAACAGGGGAAGCTCTCCCACAAAGGCCGCAATCTCCCCTATAACCTCCTCAATTCCGGGCGCATGCTCTACCATCTCCCCTGTGATTCCCGTGAGAAGCTTCGCCCGCTCTGCGATCTCCCTGTGGGGATTGATAAGACGCGACAGCTCCCTTCTCACCTCCCCCTGCTCCACAAGACAGATGCCCACCTCGATAATCTTGTCTCGCTTCGGGTCGAGCCCTGTGGTTTCCAGGTCGATGGCTGCATAGGAATTCCCGCAAAAAAGCGGATCAGCTGTCTGTTTCTTCATTTCTTCCATCTGATTTTTTCCTGCCTGCATTTTTTTGTCCCGTTTTCTGTGCGGCAGCACCTTTTTCAGAGACACCCACTCTGCCCTCTCCTTTTTCAGATGAGCCTCCCTTCCTGCCGGCGGATTTGCGGGAGACGGGGCCGGAGGCGCTGTCTGCGCTGGGGCAGTCGTATCTTAAAAAGCAGTCCCCGCATCTGGGGTTCCTGGCCGTGCAGATGGTCCTGCCCAGGGTGATAATGTGAATATTCCAGAGAATCCAGTGATCCCTTGGCAGCACCTCCATAAGAGCGTACTCGATTTTTTCCGGATCCTCCTCCTTCGTGAGTCCCAGCTTCCTGGAAATCCTCTTTACGTGGGTGTCCACCACAATGCTCGGCTCATTGTAAATGTTGCCCCGGATCACGTTGGCAGTCTTTCTGCCCACCCCTGCCAGGGAGGTCAGCTCCTCCATGGTTTCCGGAACTTTTCCTCCGAACTGCTCCACTAACGCTCTGCAGCACGCGATGATATTCCTTGCCTTGGAGTGATAAAATCCAGTGGAATGGATATCCTGTTCCAGCTCCCCGATATCTGCAAAGGCAAATTTTTCCAGTGTGTCGTACTTTTTAAACAGCTTCTCCGTCACCAGGTTCACCCTGGCATCTGTACACTGGGCGCTCATAATGACAGCGATTAACAGCTGCCACGGCGTTTCATGGTTCAGATAGCAGCGGTACTCCGTCCCATACTCCCGGTCGAGCAGGTCCAGAATGCGCGCAACCCTCTCCTCTCTCTGTGCTTTCGTTTCCCTTTTCAAACTGTCTGTTCCCCTTTTTCATGCAAATTGTTTTATATCCTGTTTCTCTGCTCTGCGGATTTTCGGAGCCTCTGTGCGCCATCCTGCTCTGTTTTCTCTCACAGCCGTCCCACCTGAAAGGTTTTCGCATTTCCCAGCAGAGCGTCCCGGTGAAGGTAGTCAAACAGCACCATCGTCCCGTCTCTCAGAACCTCTATATGGGCCATCTTTCCCATCTGTCTGGAATCGTATTCCTCATATCCCTTCAGGTAGCGGCGGCTTTTTCCCTCTTCTATAAAAAATGCCTTCACTGCCTCCCTGAAAGGCGACAGATCTCTGGCAAAGGACGGACGGCTTTTGGCGTTTTCTCTCAGATATACGTCCAGGATCAGCCGATCCCGGTATTCCTCCAGCCGTTCCTGCCCCGCCGGCAGTTCCTTTGGCGCTTTGTTTCCTCCCTCTTTCTCCGGTGTTTTCTGCTCATACTTTTCCCTCTCCTTTTCCAGAAGCTCCCCGATAAAGCGAAACAGGATCTCATACCTGGCCAGCCGGCTATGGCTGACGGCAGAAAGCCCGTTCTCCTCATAATACACGGAAAGGGCTAAAAACATGTCAAAGGGGGAGTCAAACTCCTGTGCGAGGACTTCCAGCGTATTTCCGAACTGGCCGCTGTTGTAATAGGTCTCCACCATCTCCTCCACGCCCTTTAAGCGGATCAGCTCCCCGTAGGACAGCCATCTGGTGGAGAGCACCTCATAGGGCGGAGCCTCCCTATACCGGAGGCCATACTCCGATGCCATCTCCCTCATGTAGGAGCCGGACAGCACCTTCAGGAAGCCCAGCTGGAGCTGCTCCGGCCTCATGGCAAAGACTTCATTGAAGGAATCGCGGAAGGATTCAAAGCCCTCAAAGGGCAGACCTGCGATTAAATCCAGGTGCTGGTGGATATTGTGAAAGCCGCTTATTTTCTCCACATTTTTCTGCAGGCGGTTAAGATCCATTTTCCGGCGGATTTCCCTTATCGTCCGGGGATTGGCCGTCTGCACTCCGATCTCCAGCTGCACAAGCCCCGGGCGCATCCTTGAGAGGAGGGCCAGTTCCTCCTCGGAGAGAAGATCCGCCGAGATCTCGAAATGAAAATTGGTAATGCCATTGTCATTTTCCAGGATAAACTGCCAGACTGCCATGGAATGGCTCTTTCTGCAGTTAAACGTCCGATCTACAAACTTGACCTGGGGCACCTTTTTCTCCAGGAAGAAGGCAAGCTCCTCCTTCACCAGTTCCAGATCCCGGAATCGTACGGATTTGTCGACAGAGGACAGGCAGTAGCTGCAGGAAAACGGGCAGCCCCGGCTGCTCTCATAGTAGATAATCCGGTGCTCCAGCCCCTGAAGATCTCCGTAGGCAAAGGGAATTTCATTCAAATCCAGAAGCGGGGCCGGAGGCGTACTCACAATCTCTGCCTCAGCCCGGACTTTGCCATCCTTCCGATTTTCGCCGTCCTCCCGGTTTTTGCCGTCTTCGCTCAGTGTCCGGAACACAAGTCCGGGAATGTGGCTGAGGGCCTGATCCTCCCAGAGGCTTCCCGCCAGGGCCGCCTCGCCGGCAGCTCTGAGCAGTCTGCAGAAGGTTTCCTCCCCCTCCCCTGCCATGATCCCGCGGACATGGGGTTCTTCCCTCAGAAGCTCCGAAGCCCTGTAGGACACCTCAGGCCCGCCGAGCCAGATTTCCGTATCCGGCAGGATTTTTTTTAAATCGTGCACCAGCTCCCTTATATAGAGGATATTCCAGATGTAGCAGGAAAAGCCCACAGCGTCAGGCGCTCTCCTGTAAATATCCCTCAGAATATCATCCGTCCGGTGGTTAATGGTGTACTCCCCAATCTCAATCTCCCAGAAGGGACCGCCGCCGGAGGATTCTTTTGTCTGCTTTTCCCCTGGCAGCTGCTTAAGATGGCTGTCCGCATATTTTTTCAGGCTGTAAATTCCCAGGTTCGAGTGAATGTACTTCGCATTGACTGCTGCCAGCAAGAACTTCATCTACAGGCACACCTCAATCTTTCTCCCCGTACGGCTGTACCGGTAATATCTCACTCCCGCTGCATCCAGCATCCGCTTGGAAGCACGCACAGATGGGGTATCCTGGTACTTGTCGCTGTCATAGACCAGGGTGCGGATTCCGGCCTGGATAATAGCCTTGGCACACTCATTGCAGGGAAATAAGGTCACATACAGCTTGCTCCCCTCAAGGCTTCCCCCTCTGTAATTTAAAATCGCATTCAGCTCGCTGTGGGTCGTGTAGAGATATTTTGCGTTGTAGGGATCGTCTGTCTCATGCTCCTTTCCCCACGGAAACTCGTCGTCGGAGCACCCGATGGGAAACCCGTTGTACCCCATGGACAGGATTTTATTGTCGCTGCTGACAATGCAGGCCCCCACCTGGGTGCTGGGATCCTTTGAGCGCATGGCTGCCAGCTTGGCAACCCCCATAAAATACTCATCCCATGTGATATAATCCTGACGCTTCTCCGACTTATAAAAGTTCCCCCTGATTTTTGCTGTCTGCTCCATTTTCCTTCTCCTTTCTGTCTGTAAAACTGCGGCCGGCGTCTGTCCCCGGAACTTTCCCGGTATCCTTACCGGTATTTTTCCCTGGCCTCTCTGTCTTCTGGTCTGCCCTGCACCTGAATTTTGTGATACCCGGCTGCCTTGTTTAAACGGTTCATGATTGCCTGCCCCAGATCGTCGGCCTGAAAGCTCTCGGAGAAGATGCAGTCCACCCCCAGATCGTCAAACTCTCTGAGAACCGCGTACAGGTTGTGGGCCACCGTGGCCTCGTTGGCCCTCACGCCGACGCTTTTTAAAATGCCTGCCGGATACCGGTCCTTCGTCTCCTCTGTGCAGATAATTCCCACCCTCTGCCCTTCGCCGAGCTTTTCTGCCGCCAGGGCATTGATGCGGGACACTACCGCGTCCGTCTCTCCCTCTACCAGCGTCAGCTCTGCCTTCGGAGCATAGTGGCGGTACTTCATGCCGGGAGCCTTTGGCTTTATATCTGCTCTCAGGGGGCCGGTGATCGCCGGATCAATCGCAGTCTCCCCCACAACGCTTCTCAGCATCTCCACAGTGACGGCCCCGGGTCTTAAAAGCGTCGGAATCTCCTCGGTCACATCTACAATCGTGGACTCTACGCCGATCCCCACAGGCCCCCCGTCTACAATTATCTCAATTTTCCCATCCATATCCTGAAGCACATGCTCCGCCCTGGTGGGACTTGGACGGCCAGAGGTGTTGGCGCTGGGCGCCGCTATGGGAACCTGCGCCAGGCGAATCAGCTCCCTGGCCACCGGATCGCTTGGCATCCTGACAGCCACTGTCTCAAGGCCACCCGTGGTGCCGTGGGGCACAACCGCACTCTTTTTAAAGACCATGGTAAGAGGCCCCGGCCAAAAGGCCTCAGCCAGCTTTCTCCCCGCCTTAGGTATCTCCGCCGTAAGAGGAGCAAGATCCTCAAAATCTGCAATATGGGCGATCAGCGGGTTGTCGGAGGGCCTTCCCTTGGCCTCGTAAATTCTCCTGGCCGCCGTCTCATCCAGCGCGTTGGCTCCCAGGCCGTAAACCGTCTCTGTGGGGAAGGCCACCAGCCCTCCCTCACGCAAAACGGCAGCCGCCTCAGCAAGAACCGCCCTGTCCTCCTGCGTCAGCCCGCCGTCCCCGTTTCCGGCTCCAAACGCTGCCTCAAAGGCCTCGCTCTCCTTTTTCTTCCTGTACTCCTCGTGGATTCTCACCACCCTCGTCTTCTTCTGTTCCATTGTACAACCTCTTTATCCTGTCTCTCTGTGTTACTTCCTGACTCTGTTCACCTTTTTCTCCCTATCATAGCACATGAAAAAGGCCCATGCAAGACAGGGCAAAGGACATCCCATCCCTCTCCAACCCCCTTCTCTCCCTTTCTTCCCGGCCCCTCTCCCGCCCTTCTTTCTTTTACTCCAGCTCCACGAACTCCTTCCTCTCAAACTCCTGAATGGAGATAAACTTTTTCCCCGGATTTGCAAACACGAAGGTCTTGTCTACATTTTCCAGATAATTCTGAATCTTGTCGTTGGTGGCGCTGATGATCGCCTGGAATCCCAGGCTGCGGATCAGGCGGATACAGCTTGCCACCTTTTCCGCATCCATTTTGGAGAAGGCCTCGTCCAGCACCACCAGGCGGATGGTGGTATTTCTTCTGAACCGGGCCGGCAGGTTAATGCGGTAGGCCTGGGCAAAGCTGGCCAGGAGGGCCACATAGAAGGGATTCTGCCCCTCTCCTCCGGAGTTTTTCCTGATCATCCGGCTCAATGGAATGTATATGGTCTCCTCCCCCTCGATAATCTGCTGCATGTCAAAGGAAAGATAAGTTCTGTAATCCGCATACTTTTCCATCTGCCTTCTGGCCTCCTCCTGCTCCCTGGCAGTGGCCGAATCCGGAGGAATGAAAATATCTATGAGCTCGTTCATCATCGCTCCGTACCGGTCCTCATGGGCCATGGTGAAGAAATTCATCTGGCTGTCCATGCTCTGGCTCAGACTGGCCGGATTAATCTCCAGAGCCTCATCCATAAACATATCGTAATACTTTCCGTCAGCCCCTCTGTTTTTCTCGATGACAAAACGGTACTTATCCTTTCCGAAATCCAGAGAGCTGATAATCTCGTTCAGCTCATCTCTCCGGTGGCAGGCCTCCTTGATGGCGCTTCTTATCTTAAAGATAAAGTCATCCTTAAAGTGCTCCACTGCCGTTCTGGCCTGCTCGGCCGCCTTCTCCCTGTACTCTGAAAGGCGGTCACAGGAAAGCTCCGCCAAAAGCCTGTCATACTCCTCATTTCCTCTGTCGGAGGGCGAGAAGCGGCGGCCCGGGTGGCGCCTTAAGTACTCGATCCGCTGCTTTTCCAGCCTCTCAAAACGGCTCTCCCTGCGCTCCCCTGACTCCCTTTCCAGGTTTTCAAAAGTCTCCCTGAGCCTCTCGCACTGAGCCGGCCGCTCCAGGGCATATTCTGCCGTGGAGTATCCGTCTGGAACTGTCTTAAAAGCTGACAGCAGGGCCTCCTCCTTCCTGGCTTCAAGCTGCGCGAGAGCATGGGCTCCGCTCTTTTCCTCCATCTCTTTTTTCATTTCAGCAAGCGCTCTCTCCCTCTGTGACAGCTCTCCCAGAAGCTCCACAGTCTGCTTTTCCCTGCCCTGAATATCCCGGTTCAGCTTCCAGAGGTTCTCCTCCAGGGCCTTCAGAGCCCCGCGGTCCTGCTCTATCTCCTCCTGGAGCTCCTTCCGCTCTTTCTCCCAGGCGCTTATCTGCCCCTCAGAAAGTTCGAGAAGAGCCTGCTCCTGGCGTTTTTTCTCAGCCCTCTTCTTTTTCAGGTTCTTCAGATCCTCAAACATTTCCCCATACTCAGATACAGTCAGAGAAAGAGGTTCCAGAGACAGAACCTGATCGCAGGCCTGCCTGGTTTGCTCCAGGGGCTTTAGTTCCTCCTCCATCTCCCGAAGCTCCTCCTCCAGGTTTTCGATCCTCTTTTTCATGCTCAGGGCGCCGATATAGGCTCCCCTCGTGTAATTTTCCGGGTTTATATACTGCAGGCGGCAGCTGTGATAGAGAAGGCAGTCGTCGGTGATGCCGATCCGGCACTGGCGAAGCTCGTCAATCCCCTCACACTTTATCACCTTTCCCAGCATAAAATCCACATAAGACTGGACGTACTCCGTCTGAGCGGACACCTCTTCCGCCAGGGCATGATCAAGCACCGGGTGACTGTCCCTGGCCGCCTGCTCCGTGTCCACGACAGATACCCGGTAATAGGCCCTTCTGTCCAGCTCATTGTAAAAGCGCATGGCGGAGCGCACGTATCTTGGCTCCACCACCAAAGACAGCTTATTGCCTCCCAGATAGCCCTCCACCGCATTTCTCCACCGCTCGCTCCTGATGTCCAGAAGATCCGCCAGAATATCCACCTGAACCGGCTTCTGAAACTCCTCCAGGAAGCGTTTCTGAATGTAGGTTCTGGCATTCTGGAGCTCTTTCGGGTAGGCCTTGCGCCCCTGTTTCAGCTCCCTCAGGCTCTCCCTCGCCTCCGTCTGAGCCCGCTTCAGCCGGCGTATCTCCGACTCTGCCTCCTTTCTCTCCTCATCGGCCTCCTTCCTCATGGCCTCTATGCTCTGCTTCAGGCTGTGAAGCCCCTCCTGTGAGATCTCTCTTTTCTCAAAGGCCTCGATGTCCCAGAGCGTCTGGTTTGCGGTGCAGTCAGCCTCCTCCCAGCCCTTTAAGCCTGCGGCAGTTTTCTGAAACCTCGCCTCACTTTTTTCATACTGCTCAATCAGCTCTTTCAGAGTTTTCAGCTTTTCCCTCAGATCCTCATAACCGGTGGAAGCGATTTTTTTCAGAAGCTCCTCTCTCCCAGCTTCCTTCTCCTGAATCCGCTCCTCAAGCTGCGCTTTAGATTCAGACTGTCTTCCCGCCTCCTCCCGTGCCGCTTCTGCCTCACGCCCGAGGCGCCTGATTTTTCCCTTCAGGGCCAGAATCTCCATTTCCTTTGCAAGGGCATGATACCCTTCCATCTCCCCCTCGGCCTCCCGGACCTGAAGAAAGGCCTGATTCAGTTCTGAGAGTTCCTCCATCTCCCGGACCGTATCGTCGATTTTTTTCTTCATGCGCCCATACTGCATGACGCTTTCCTGCATATCCTCGATGTGAATGTCATCCTCCGTACAGATGTACTCTTTCACAAAATCCTCCAGACGGATATTCATCTTAAAGGGGATGGCCCTTTTAAAGAGAAGGGGGAACTTCTCCTTGTCGAGGCCACCCAGATAGGTACTGTAAAGCTGAGAGCGGAATCTCTCGTTGTGAGGGCCATAGAAGCTGTCCTCCTTTGTGAAATTTTTCTTCAGGAAGTCTCTCACCTCACTGATGGTCATGGTGCGATCGGCAGTCCGGTAGAAGTGCTCCGGAAGTCTCCCCTTATGCCAGAAAAACAGGCGGTTCACCTGGTTGGACGCTGTCTCCACATCAAAGGCCACGCCGACACACTGGGCCTCACCGCCCTCCGTCTCCGTAAACTCCAGAGCGATTGTCGTGGAAAAGTTCTGATTCCTCAGGTAGGCAAACCGGTTATTTTCCTCTATATTCACCATTCCCCTCAGGTATTCAATCAGGCTTCTGTCTGAATCATCGGCAGCAGCCTTATTGAAAAACCCGCGGCCGTCTGTATTGGCATAGAGAACGATCTGCATGGCGTCAATGATCGTGGACTTTCCGCTTCCCGAGTGTCCGGTGAAAAAGTTGATCCCGCTGTTTAAGGACAGCACCTTATGGCTGATATAGTGCCAGTTGTTCAGGCAGATCCGCGTCAGCGCCTTAAATCCCTTGTCATTCATCTGGAACCCTCCTCTCCGTCCGTCTCATTTTCTTCCCCGTCTGTCTCGTTCTCCTCTCCATCCCCTTCGTTTTCTTCCCCGTCCGTCTCATTTTCTTCCTCATCCGCCGCTTCTTCTGTGTCTCTTATCGGCAGCCTGTCCTGCTCTTCTCCTTCTCCAAGCTCTGACAGAAGCTCTCTCACATCGTTCCCAGTCAGAATCAGGTTAATGGTGGGATAGAGGATCAGCCGCATAGTTCCGTCCAGATCCTCCATCAGATCCAGCGGCTCGATAATCTGATACTTTTTCAGAAGGCTTAACGCCCGGCGGATTTCTGTGGGAGCCGTCCTCCCGGTCAGGCCAAACACGCCGAGCCTCTCGCTGAGCTCTCCCAGGGTTGTATGGACTGCAAGGCTGTTGGAGGCCTCTGTCATCTGCTCATCGTAGATTACCTTTAAGATGAGCAGGTACAGGGTGGCGAGCTTCGGCAGCTTTTCTGCCAGGACTGCCTCCCCTTTTATGTAAATCACACCCAGCTGAATATCCTCACAGACAGAAATACCGGATATTTCCAGGTATTCCCGCAGAAACTCCATGTGGCGTTCCAGGGTTCTGTATGCACCGGAATACTGGTAGCGCCCCGTTTTCCTGTCATATTTTCTCTCCAGCACATAGGTCTGCCGCTCCAGAAGCTGGATAGCCTGGGTAAGCTCCTCCCGCTCCTCCTGGAGCAGCTCATTAAAATATGGTATCATCTTCTCTTATCTGTCCCTTTCCTGTATGATAACTGCCCTTCGTCTCCTCCCCGGTGTACTTCCTGCGCTCTCCCGCTTCTGGCTTTTCCCTGAATACAAGCGCCGGAAAGACATAGGCTCCGTTGTCGATAAATTCCGGCTCCCCTTCTGTCCTGAAGGGGCTTTCTTTTTTTAGGGAGTAATCGTAGGCCAGGATCAGCTTTTCAAAATCTTCTTCGCTTCGGATACTGTCTCCTGTAATGACCGCGGTTTTGTCCTTCATCCGCGCTCTGATAAAGTCCGTGATCTGCTCTCTGGTGTATTTTGCCGAAACCCGGTTCAGACTCAGAAGCTCTTCCCTGGAAAGCTCCTTCGCAGCCTCCTCTGGCTGCAGCTTCTCCCGGAAGACCTCCCTGGGCTTTCGCTTCCTGTAGAGAGATTTGTCAGAGAGCAGCTCTCTTCTCGAGAGATTCATCCTGGCTGCCGTCTTTCTGATAAGGGGCTCCGGATCCTCCTCCCGGGACATTCGGTTCAGAAGCTGTAAAATCAGCCCCTTCGTGTCCTCTTCCTTATTTAAGAGATAGCAGAGGCGGCTCACTGTAACTCTCACATAGCGGGTGTGTTCCCTGTCCATATTGGCAATCCGCCGTTCGATGTCATCAAATCCCCTCTCAATGTCATCGATCAGGCGGACTGCCTCTGAAAGCTCCAGCTTCTTTCCTCCCCGGCGGATGGTGAGCTCCAGGTACTCCGGCTCCTCTCTGAGAAGCTTCAGCCACTGCTTGATATCTGCCTTGTACAGGTAGAAATTATCAGATGTTTTTAATATATGGTATTTTTTCTTTACAATCTCTTCCACATATCCGTCCAGGTGCTCCCGCAGCAGCTCCCCGTAAAATTTCTGATCCAGCAGGCTTGTAAAAAATTTGTCCATGTTGTGGAGCATGTCCTGAAGGGTCTTGTTGAGCCTTCTGGTATTTACCAGGGCTGTGTTTAAAAGGGCGATGGATGCGCGGGGATCATTCCGGTAGGAGAAGAGGTTTGCATAAATGTTCTGGATATAGATGTCCGCCTCGTCCCCCTCCTCCCCGATGAGACGCTCAAATGCACCGATAAAGATCGCGGCATAGTCTGGAATAACGATATTGACAGACAGGTTGACAAAATCCTCCTGGCGGCGCAGCCACCTGGTTCTGATCAGCCAGTTGAGAATGCGCGTGGCCGGCGGCTCCAGGGTATCTGCCTCAGCCTCCTCCTGTTCTCTCTCAATCTCCACCTGGCGTCTGGAAAAGTAATCGCCCAGCACCTGGATGCACATCTCCCTGCTCAGGAAATAGTTGCTGTACTGGTACTCTTCGCTGATCTTTAAGAGGGCTTCTATATATATTTCCCTGTTGGGGGAACGGAAAAGTCCCCAGAATGAGGACGGAATTTCTTTCAGAAGTTTCATGTGGTGACTCCTTTGAATGGGGTGTAATGGGCAAACAGGGGAAAAGCCCGAATTTTGCCCGCAGTGCGCGTTCGGCTCCGCTTCGCTCCGTCTCACTCACGGGCTTCGCCCTATGGCCAGGGAGGGAGAAACCGACGCTTTCATGCAGGCATGAGCGCCGGTTTCTCCCTCCCTGGCCGCACTGCTCATTGCCAACGCGAACATTATACCACATCCTCCCCTCGCACTGTACCATTTTTTGTTTCGGGTGTCGTTTGCTGCGGTTGATTCTCGGGAGGACACAGAATTATCATGGTTTTCTCACAGAATGAACACAGAATTTTCACTTTTTCTTTCTATGATCCCTCCTAGATGCAGGGTGCGTTTTTTTCTGGTGTCCGGGAGTGGATTTTTTGCTTCGGGGCGGCGGCGCCCTCTGGATGAAAAAGGAGGATTGTGTTTTGATTGAAGTAAAAAATCTGGTTAAGGACTACGGAGGATGCCTGGCTGTGGATCATCTGAGCTTTACTGTCCCGGACGGGGAAATTATCGGTTTTCTCGGTCCCAACGGTGCAGGAAAGTCCACAACGATGAATATCATGACCGGATACCTGGGAGCCACCGACGGGGAGGTCCTGATCGACGGGAAAAACATTCTGGAGGAACCGTATGAGGCCAGACGCCTCATTGGCTACCTTCCGGAAATCCCGCCCCTCTACCTGGAAATGACGGTGCGGGAATACTTAAGCTTTGCCGCTGAGTTAAAAAAGCTGCCAAAGAAGGACAGGGAGGAGGCCATCTCAGAGGCTATGGAACTGACGATGCTGGGCGACGTAAAGGGCCGTCTGATTAAAAACCTCTCCAAGGGCTACCGGCAGCGCGTCGGGCTGGCGCAGGCTGTACTCGGCATGCCGCCTGTCATCATCCTGGATGAGCCTACCGTAGGACTGGATCCCAAGCAGATTATCGAGATCCGGGATCTGATCCGATCCCTCGGGAAAAAGCACACAGTTATTTTAAGCTCTCATATTCTTTCAGAGGTCAGCGCCGTGTGTGACCATATTCTGATTATCTCCCACGGAAGGCTGGCGGCAAACGGCACCCCGGAAAGCCTGGAAAACCAGATGGCAGGATCTCAGACGGTGGTTATGACTGTGAAGGGCTCCCCGGATGAAGTGAGAAGCGCCCTTTCATCTGTGGACGGGATTGCCTCCATGGAGTTCTCGGAGTCTGAACGGAGACCTGAGACGGAATCTGAGGCGGCCAGTGCAGAAACCGCCACAGAGCAGTCTGAACCTCAGGAGCCAGACGGCAGTCAGGACCGGGGCTGCCTGACCAGCCTGCGCCTCTCCCTCTCTCCCTCCCAGAGCCCTGACAGGGACAGCGTCACGATACGCGAAGAGATCTTTTATGCCTTATCTGAAAGCAGGCTCCCCATCCTCTCCATGCAGATGGAAAAGACTTCCCTGGAGCAGGTATTTCTGGAGCTGACCCAGTCCGGCCAGCAGCCGCCCGAACAGGAGGAAAAATCAGGCCATGGGACGGCCGGAAGCGGTATCCCTGAGCCCTCGCCTGCCTCTGTGAGCAAAACTTCAAGCCCCGAACAGGAGGACAGCAATGACAGCGATTTATAAACGTGAACTGAAATCTTATTTTTATTCCATGACAGGCTGTATCTTCATCGCCTTCATGACACTTTTTCTGGGCATTTATTTTATGTCCTACAACCTGGGAACCGGTTATCCCTACTTTTCCTTTTCTCTGACAGGCATGCTGTCCATTATGATGTTCTCCATTCCTGTCCTGACTATGAGAAGCCTTTCTGATGAGAGGAGGAGCCGGACTGACCAGCTTCTCTTGACCTCCCCTGTATCTGTCACGGGGATTGTCCTGGGCAAGTATTTCTCCATGGTGACCGTGTTTGCCGCAACGGTTCTGATTGCCGCCCTCTGCCCTCTCATCATTATGGCAAACGGCACTGCATATCCGGCTGCTGACTATGCCTCTCTGCTATGTTATTTTCTGCTGGGCTGCGTTTACATCTCCATCGGACTGTTTCTCTCATCCCTGACAGAAAGCCAGATTATCGCGGCTGTTTCCACCTTCGGTGTGCTGCTTCTTCTGTTCCTGTGGCCGAGCCTTATGATGTTTCTGCCGACAACGGCATCTGGCTGCGCAGTGGGCTTTTTCCTCATCTGGACAGCGGCAGTGCTGATCATTCTCCGGGTAACAGACTGGGCGGCTCTGGGGTTTCTGCTGGAGGCCGCCGGTGCGGCAGTTCTGGCCATCCTCTATTTTGCAAAGCCGTCCCTTCTGGAGCACAGCCTCTCTGATGTACTGGGAAAGCTGGCCTTTACCGATGTGTTCCAGACCTTTGTGGCGGATCACATCCTGGACATAGGCGGACTTTTATTCTACGCAAGCACCATTGTTTTCTTCGTGTTTCTCACCGTTTTGTCCGTGGAAAAACGCAGATGGAGTTAAGGAGGGCATTATGAATAAAAAGCTGAAAAGGGGAGGGTATACAGCCATCCTCGCACTGATTGCGGTGGCGGCCCTGATCCTGTTTAATATGATAGTGGGAAAGCTTCCCGAGAATCTGACAAAAATTGACCTGAGCGATACGAAGATCTACTCCATTGGCGATACTACGAAGGAAGTACTGGACGGACTTGACAGAGATGTGACCATCTATGTGGTGGCAGATCCTGACTCTGTGGATACCAGGATCACCCATTTCCTGGAGCAGTACGAATCTGCATCCTCCCATGTGAAGGTGGAAACCCTTGACAGCATTCTCCACCCGGATCAGGTGCAGGCCATGGAGGCGGAAAACAATTCCCTCCTGATCTCCTGCGGGGATACAGGCCGGAAGGAAACCATCCCCTTTGACGATATTATCCAGAAAACCTACACCATGTACGGTTATCCTCAGGAATCCGCCTTTGACGGAGAGGGGCAGGTAACCAGCGCCATCAAGGGTGTGGTAAGCGATGTTCAGAAAATTGCCTATCAGACGGAAAGCCACGGAGAGTCACAGCTCTCTGACTCTGCCGTGTCTATGCTGAAAAAATCCAATTTTTCCCTGGCTGACGTAAATCTCCTGACAGCCGGCTCCGTGCCTGAGGACTGCAGTCTTCTGATCATCAATCATCCGCAGACAGATCTGGCAGAGGATGAGGCCGATATGATCCTCTCCTACCTGGACGGGGGCGGCCATGTCCTTCTCCTGTCAGGCCCTCTCACAGAGGAACGGCCGCACTTTAAGAGGGTCATGGAGGCCTACGGCATTGAACAGCTTCCGGGCTACGCTGCCGATATGGACCGCTGTTACCAGAACAACCCGTTTTACACGTTCCCGGTCTGCAGCAGCACCCATCCCATTACTGACCAGCTGGATTCCAGAAGTCTGGCCCTTGTCGCCCAGAGCGGAGCACTGAAAATCTCTGACTCCGTTCCTGAGGGAGTCACGGCGGAGGCTTTCCTCACCACCTCGGACAATGGAGTCCGCATTGTCTCTGACACGGAGCAGGAAGCCGGCTGCTTCGTTCTGGCTGCTTCTGCTGCGAAGGAGACGGACAATGGAACGGCAAGCCTCATTGTCTTCTCCTGCCCGTCCCTGATTGATCCAGGCATCACAGAGGTATTTTCCAACCTGACCAACCTGGACATCTTCATGAATGCAGCTGTCTGGAACTTTGAGGATGCGGAAAATGTTTCCATTCCTTCAAAGAGTCTTGAAATGACCTTCAACACGATTTCCGGCAGCGGAACCCTGTCCTTCCTTTTCATCCTTGTGATTCCTGCCGCAGCTGCTTTAGGAGGCTTCATTGTCTGGATGAGAAGAAGAAAGCTGTAGTACAGATTAAAAGGAGGAAACAACTATGTCAAGGAAGCATTCTCTGGCCGTCGGCTGCCTTCTTCTGGCGGCCCTGGCCGCAGCCTATGCCTTTGTATCCGGCTTTTCGGCGAGAGAGGACAGGAAGAGGGAGCAGGCAGAGGCGGCGGGCGTGATCCCGTTTACAGACTGCGCTGAGCTCACTGCCCTCTCCTATACTTCAAAGGATACCTCCATCTCCTTTAGGAAAGACAGAGATGGCGTGTGGAGGTATACGGAGGATGAGGATTTTCCGGCCCTCCAGGCCTCTGTCCAGACTCTTGCCAATGATCTGGGCGATATGACTGCCAAACGGGATCTGGGCGAGGCCTCTGACCTTTCCATTTACGGGCTGACCTCCCCTGCCGCCACCTTTTCCTTCTCAGGTGAGGTCGGCCAGAGCGCTGTTATCACCATCGGAAATGAGACAGAAGACGGCGATTACTATGCGATGAAGAGCGATGACAGCCATGTCTACACCATAAGCGATGTGCTGATGAACTACTCGGATCACACACTCTATGACTGGCTGGAGACAGATGAACTCCCCTCTGTCTTCACAGCAGATGTAAAGGAATTTAAAATTGACACGGCGGAGCAGTCTCTCCACTATATCCGCACCGGAAAGGATGACCAGGGCAATTTCATCTGGTACCGGGACTCTGCAGAAAACGAGGAAAACCGTGTGGAGGACGTGAGCGTTCCCAACCATCTGGCCACAGCCATCACGAATCTTGTCATCTCCGGCTGCGCAGATTACAAGGTCACGGACAGCGAGCTGGCCCAGTATGGTCTTGATACTCCCCAAGCCGTCATCTGGTTCTCCTATGAGGAGGAACCGGTACAGAGCAGCTCCGACCCAAAAACAGAGGATGGGGCAGAGGCTTCGGAGGCCTCAGAGGAGGATTCTGCTGATTCCCGGGATGAGGAAGACAGCTCTGCGGCCGGTTCCAATATGAACTCTGTCAGAGAATTTTCCATTGAAATCGGAAACCTTGACGAGTCAGGCGAATATTACTATGTCCGCCCCTCCGGCTCCCTGGCGGCAGACAGGATTCAGAAATCCCTGGTAGAGGACTGCCTGAAGGAACCGTCCTCTAACGCCGGTTCAGATACTCCATAATTCCCATATGTATCGTCCAGGCCAGGCGGTCCTGGTATTCGTCCGTATTTAACAGGGCCGCCTCCTCATAGTTGCTTAAAAAACCGCATTCTACAATTACAATGGGACTTTTCACGTGCAGGAGCAGGTAATAGCTGTCATTTGCCTTTGCCTGCCTTGTATTTTTTTCTCCGAGGACATAGTCAAACCGTCTCTGCAGGATCTCTGCCAGCTTTTTCCCTTTTACCGATCCGTTATAGTAGAATACCTGGCCTCCCGACACATATTCCTCATGGTAGCTGTTCTGGTGGATGCTGACTACCAGATCCGGCTTAGCCTCGTCAATCAGGCTGCATCTGGCCTTCATATCTGCCGATTTTTTCCTGCTGTCCGTTTCGCTGTAGAGCCCCTTGTCCTCACTGCGGGTCATCACCACCTCCACATCTGCCAGCTCGAGGTAACGGGCCAGCTTTTTGGATATGGCAAGGTTAATGTCCTTCTCGAGACTCTGATCCACCCCCACCTTGCCGGGATCATTGCCTCCATGAGGAAGGGGCCGGTTGCGCTGCTTCTTCCTGTATATCTCCGTAGAGGCAGACCAGCTCCACGCTTCCATCCTCAAAAATCAGAAGTTCCTCCGCCATCTCCGTCAGAAGTTTCCGCATGGAGCTGTCACCCCTCCTTACGAGAATCCCTGAAACGCCTGCAAGCGGCCTGTATTCCTCCTCCTTATCTCCGTTTCCGGCCTCCTTCTGCCCGTTTTCTGCCCGTTCATCCTGTTCCCATGGCCAGTCTGTCTGCCACTCTGCTTTTTTCCTTCCTCCTCTCTTTTCTGTCACCGTTCCTGTCCCCTGTTTGGTTCTTCTTTTCTCTGCTCTCTCAAACAGCTCTGCAAGGCTGCCCCTCTTCTGTTCCTCCTCCACGGCCCGGGCGAGCTCGGCGAGCACAATCTCCTCCAGTTCCTGTCTCTTCACCCCATGGCCCGAGCAGCAGGCTTTCCCGGCCCGCACGTAGGTTCCGCACAGATACCGGTCCCTTCCCTTTCTGACCATGGCACGGCCGCAGTCCCCGCACCTGATAAAACCGGCGAAGATATTTTCTCCTGCTGCCGGCTGAAACGGCGCATACCGGCTCTTCAGCAGCTTCCTGGTCTGCTCCCACACCTGCCTGTCTATGATTGCCTCATGGGTTCCCTCCACCACAATCCAGTTTTCCCTCTCCACCTGCCTGGCCTTCCCGCGCATCCTCTGGAAACGCCGCCCCTGCACCATATTGCCCAGATACATCTCGCTGTGGAGGATCTTATTCACAGTGGAGTACGTCCAGCAGGACTGTCCCGAACGGCATCCCCCGTTCCTGTAGCGCTCTCCGTTCAGCCTTTTGTACTCAGACGGACAGGGTATTCCACGGGCATTCAGCATTCTGGCAATGGTGTTTTTTCCCTTTCCCTCCAGAAACAGCCGGAAAATCATTCTCACCACTTCAGCCGCTCTCTCATCCACCACCAGGCGGTTTTTGTCAGACGGCGACTTTCGATAACCGTAGCAGGCAAATGCCCCGATAAACTCCCCGGCCTTCTGCTTGGTTCTGACCACGGCGTGAATTTTTCTGGAAATATCTCTGGCATACTGCTCATTGAAAATATTTTTGATGGGGAGCAGCATGTCGTACTCCTGCTTTCTGCTGTCGATCCCGTCGGCAAGGGATATAAATCTAACCCCCCTCTCGGGGAAGTACCGTTCCAGCAGCCTCCCTGTGTCAATATAGTCCCTGCCAAGGCGCGACAGATCCTTCACCACCACGCAGTCCACAAGCCCTGCCTCAATGTCCCTGATCATTTGCTCAAAGGCCGGCCTCCTAAAGCTGGTTCCTGACCAGCCGTCATCTACATATTCCGATGCCAGGGAGAGATCCGGATCCGAATTAAGAAACTCCATCAGAAGCTTCCTCTGGTTGCCTACACTGTCGCTCTCCGCCTTATCGCCGTCCTCCCTGGAAAGTCTGATGTACACAGCCGTCTGGTAAACTGCGGCCATTCTGCCTTCCGCCCGGCTCATCGGCTCACCTCCCCGCCCGGTTTCTGCTCCTTCCTCCTCTTCCCTCTGCAGGCGGCCTGTTCTGCCTGTAAATCTTTTTCCTCTCCTTCCTCTGTATCACGCTTCAGAATCCCGGCCTCTATCAGTCTGCTCAGAAACTCTGCTCTGGTGTACCGCCCAAGGCTCCTTCTTTGCACACTCCTGCGGGAACGTGCCTCTGGCTGACGCCGCCCGGTCTCTCTGCTGTTCTCGTTCATCTCTTATCTCCTGTCCGGTTTTGCTACAGGTTATTCGCTGACGCCTGTCCACTATTCCGGCCGTTTGAAAGCATTCGTTCCGCCTGTCTCTTATTTTCCTCCTGTCTCCTTTTCCATAATATAATTGGTCAGCATGACCCCCTTTCTCTCCACCTGCTGTTCCTTTACCACCCTGTATCCCCGTTTTTCAAAAAATGGCTTCGCTGTAACAGAGGCATGTGTCACAAATCTCTCAGCCCCTTCTCCCGTCCCACACCTGCCCTCTGCCGCCTGTCCTTCCAGATAATCACAGATAGCCGTCCCAACCCCATGCCCCTGCTCCTCTCTGTGGACGTACAGCCTGTCCAGATAGCCGTCCGGCGCCATATCGCCAAAGCCTGCAATCCGTTCCCCAAGCTGTGCAATCACCGTTCTGTGGCGGCAGAAAGACTCGTGCCAGGCCTCATGATCCACCTTGTTGTCCGCCCAGGCCCAGAGCTGCTCTTTTGTGTAGTCAGCCGCGTTCACCGTATGCACTGTTTCAAAAAACAGACGTTCCATCTCCTCCAGATCCTCTCTTCTGTACTCCCTCAGCCTCAGCTTTCTGTCCTTTCTTCTCTCTTTCATTGGGTGTCCTCCCTTCATTGTTCTGTACCCGTTTTCTGTCAGGCTCTCTCCATCCGGCCGCACCCGTCCCCTCCCATGCCCTGCGTCAATGGCCACCACCGGCCTCTCCTTTCCGATATGAACGCTGCGCCCGGCCGCATCCAGCCCTGTATATCGGAACACAGAAAACAGAAAGACAATTAAAAACACAGCCGCCAGCGTTCCTGTGAGATGGCGGCCCAGAAAACGTACAATCTTCAAATTATTTCACCTGACAATGGTCTCCTTACGCCCAGTATATTCCCTGTTTTCCTCGTCCCATTCCATCCGGAGCAGTTCCTTTCAGCCACCGTCCGGAGGACCGCGTATTTCTGAACTTCCTGACCGGCCTTCTCTTCCGGCGCCATGACAAAACGGGAAAAACCTTCCGGCACACGCCGGAACTGTCTCTCCCGTTTTCGTTCCATCTCTTTTATTTCTGTCTCATTGTTCTCGCCTCTTGCTGTCTGCCGGCTCTTTTCAGGCTCCGGCTCCTGTATCATCACGCTTGGGCTGTCCCGTCGCTCCATCCGGCTGATCCCACCGGATCACATCCCAGATCTCCTCACTCTCACGGATCCGATCCATCTTGAGTCCCAGGGAACGCTCCTCCTCCATCCAGAGATAGTCCCTGGTTCCGTCTGCCTCCTCAAACTCCCCGTAATACTGTCCTGTCTCATCCTGCCAGGAAAGCTCCACGTTATTTTCCTCTATCCAGTCCTTGGCCTTATAGATTCCCAGAGCAGAAGAGGTGGTTTCTCCGTCCTTCTCCTGCCACAGCCTTGTGTAGAACGGCACGGCATTGATCACCTTTTCTTTTGGAACCTCCTGAAGCGTATCTTTGATCCCCTGTTCCACGAAGCCCAGAGAAGCGGTGGATCCCTTCTCTCCCCCGGCATAATGCTCATCATATCCCATGACAATCACATAGTCCGCCACAATGCCCTGCTCTTTTCTGTTGTAGCCCGCAGTGTAGACAGAAGGCACGTAGTTGTCAACAGAGAGGACGAGTCCCTCCTTCCGGCATGCCACAGACAGTTCCCTGATAAACTGGACATAGTGGGGCAGAGCTTCCGGCTTCATACTCTCAAAATCCAGGTTAAAGCCGTCAAAGCCATAGGCCGCTGCCTCATCCATCAGACGTTCAATGAGCTTCTGCCGTGTGGCTGTTTTTGACAGGAGGATCTCGGACTGAACATTCTTGCTGCACTCTTTGCTGAAATTGTCAACCATGGCCCATACCTGAAGTCCCCTCTCATGGGCCTCTTCCACATAGCTTCTGCTGGCCAGGGACTCATAGCTTCCCTCATTGTCGCTGAGGGTAAACCAGGTGGGAACAATGACATTGACCCCCTCAGCCGGCTCTAAAAGCTCCCCCATCTTCTTGTTGGCCTCAGGTATCGTCACCTGGTGGAATACGAGCACGATCTTTTCATCCAGAGAGATGTTTTTGTATTCCGGCTCCTTAAAATCTGTTTCCGGCACAACAGAGCGCAGATTTTTCAGCTTTCTGTTTTTCACGTATCCAATGTGGCCGTCCACAGTGGCAATCTTCACCCACTCATCTGTCGTTTCCAGTACCGTGACACTGTCTCCTCTGCAGCACTCTGTCAGAATAGGGCTCTTAACATCCGCCTCCACGCGCACCTTCACTCTGCCCCTCACATCTGCGGTGGGCGTTCCGTCCCAGTCATTCTCGATAAATACCCTCTTGACATCCGTGCTGTCGAAGGCCTGTATCCTCACCTTTGTATAATTGAGCACGAGACCCATGGACAGATAAACACCGTCCTCCCGCTTCACAATCAGCGGTTCTCCCTGGCTTCCCACGGCAGTGCCGTCTGTATAGAGAATCTCTTCCGGAAGGGCATAGACCAGCATCTCCTCATTCTCATCCCAGTAAAAACGGCTGTTAATATGCTCCGCCACCCAGTCTGCCGGCAGATAGGTCTGCCCGTTCTCATAAATTCCCCGGGCCTCCTGTTTTTCATAATTCAGATATAGAATCGTCCTGTTATCCTCAGCCTGATAAACTTCCCTGAGATCCGCCCTCTCTCTGGAAGGAGCAAATTTCCAGTAAAGAAACACTCCGCCGGCCAGTACAGCCAGAACCAGAAGAAACAGGAAGGCCTTCAGGATAGGATTTCTCCTGCTTTTCATATATTTCCTCCGAAAATTACGTGAAATCATTCATGCCAGTTCAGGCTTAGGAAGTCTCCTGGCCTGATACCTGTCTCTATTCTAGCATATCCATATACAACTAACTACTTTATTTTTTCTTACAATTTTAGCATTCCTGTTTTTATTTATGCGATTGTCCCTGCCGTATGCCTCTGCTCTTGCGCTTTTGTAAAAACAGCCGGTTTGGGCAGCAGACATGTCCTCAGATTCCCTGTCAAGGCATAACAGTATCCTCCGCATTCCGGTCTTCTGTCCTCTCCGGCTGTCTTTTTGGCTTTAAAACGGCATTGTCCTGGGTTCTATCTTCCTATAGTTCCTCCTTTCCCGATTTTCTGCTTTTTTCAGGCTTCCTTCGGGCTTTTCCTCCCGCCGCCTCTGTTCTCTGTGTTTCAGTATTTCTGTATTGCAGTATTTTTATATCGCAGTATTTCCATGGGCAGAGCACGGCCGGAGGCCTTTTCTGCCGGGTCTTCCGTTTAAGCTCCCTGTCTCTTTTTCTTTGGCAGGGCCTCCTTCTGTGCCTTTCTGCTATCTGTGGTAAACCTTGTCGAAATGGATCTCCACCAGCTTTCCTGCTTCGTCAGTGATGTAATCGCCCATATAAAAGGCTCCGTCCTCCCTGACTTCCACAATCCGTTCCAGCTCGCCTGGCCCCGGCTCTTTTCCATCTACCAGCACGGTTACTCCCACACTCTGATACCTTTTGATTCCATCCAGATAACGGCGCTTTTCCTCCTGTTCCCGTCTCTTCCTCTGTTCTGCTCTCAAGTTCTTATCCCTCATGTAATGTCTCCTGTCTGGAAAACGGTATGAAATCCCTCCAAGAAGGCTGTGTGTGATATATTATTCTACCATTTCCCTAATATTCCAGAAATTTCCCAAAGAAATCCATCGCTTCCCCGGTTACGGAGAGTGCATCCTCTGTTCTCGGAATACGTCTGATAACAATCCCGGGATACCGTTTCAGTTCTGTCTCAAGCTCCCTGCTTCCTGAGCAGGCAAAATATTCCCAGAACCCTTCCGAGCGTTTTTTTCCCTCTATCAGCTCAAGGAACGCTGCCAGCTTCCATTCAGCCAGGGAGCCTACCAGGAATTTTCTCTGGCAGAGCAGGAATTCCGGCCTGGCTGCGTCGAAATTATTTCCAAAATCAACGACAACCGTGTCGAAGTCTGAATTAGCAAGATCTGAAAATGCATGGGCTCCGGTTCCCTTGATAAAGGAAATTTCCAGAATATTGAACGAACGTCCATTTTTCTTTAATACAGAGTGTGCCTCAAGCACCTCCTCCATCCGGGCAAAATCTCCGCTGTCATTGCGCTCCAGCAGAGCAGTTCTCTTTCCCAGAACACCAGACAGGTAGGCAGCCGTCATGATGGAAAAATGTGTTGTTCCAACTCCCCGGCTGCTGCCGGCTATCCCTACCATAAACGGCGGCCGGAAGCTCCCCCCTGTCCTCGCTTTTCCAGGTGTCTTGTCTCTTTTGCCCATCAGCTATGCGTCCCTTCTCTTTCAGTCATCATCGGTTCCGGCCTTTAAGCAGCCTTAAAAGCCCTCTGACCCGGTGTCTCCGTCCTCTCTGCTCCCGTTTGAGAAGCCACTGTTCTGCCTCTGTCCCTGAAAGAAGACTGTAAAATGCCTCCTCGGCCGCCTCCTCCTTTCCGGAGAGAGGTTCCTCCATCCAGGGCAGAAATTCCACAGCGCAGTCCCTGGCTTCCTCCGGAAGCAGAATTTTGCCCGCAGCTTCTCTGCGGTTTACAAGAATTTTCATGCTTGATTTCTGTGGCCCCCATGGCTCCTGCTGCGTCCACGATTCCCGCAGCAGCTTCCTTACCGCCCTCTGACAGTCTGAAAGCTCCCACGGCCTGCCCCCGCATACCAGCAGGAACAGCTGTGCATGGAACGCCCCCTGATCGTCCTGCAGGATCTCCCTCAGGCTCCGGTTTCCCAGAGCTCCCAGATCCAGCACCCGGATTGGGAAGCTGTTTTCATCGGGATGAACATTTTTCCCAAAGAGAGGTTTCACAGGCACCATTCCCGCCTGAAAGATCCCTCTTCTGTCCGGCCGTTTCCCTATGGCAAGCCCCAGTGACAGCGCCGCTCCCGAAGAATTTCTCTCCTCGTAAAGACAGGGGCCTGCATGGACGTTCAGAAAGGCCGACAGGGCCAGGGCGGCAAGCGTAGTTCCTGTGCCCGGGCGGCTTCCGGCCACAGCTATCGTAAGAAGCGGCATTTGATTCTCATTGAAAACTCCCGTTCTAAGGGCGCAGAGCGCCTCCTTCAGTTCCTTTGCAGTCTGAAATCGTTTTTCCTTTTGCGGGCTTAAACACTGCTCAATAACCGCTTCCAGTCTGCCGTCAAAGCCGGCGTTCTTCACGCTGTGCTCTCCCTCCGGGCTTCGCCCCGTCCCCATATAGAACAGAAGGGCACCAATGGCATAGATGTCTGCTCTCTCATCAGGAGTTTCGTTCCGATACAGCTCAGGAGCCGCAAACCCGGGAGTCCCAAAGCGCAGAGCTTTATCCTCTTTTCCGGCAGAAAAGACAGCCTGGTCAAAATCAATTAATTTCAGTGCGCCGCCGCAGATCATCAGATTCTTCGGCTGCAGATCCAAATGTAAAATAGGGTTTGGTTTCAGCGAATGCAGATAAACCAAGATCCGGCAAAGCTCGCTCCCATATGCTGCGATCTCTGCTCGGGTAAGACTGCCCCTCTCTCTGATCAGGGCAGATAAAGAATGACCTTCCAGATATTCTTCAATAATATAGAAATAATTCTGATCCTCTTCCAGATCATAGATAACCGGTATTCCCGGATCTCTCAGGCTTTTTAAAATCTCAGCCTCCCTCAGAAAGGCACCTGGCTGCTGTTCCTTCCTCACACGCTTAATGGCTCTGTATTCACGAAGCCCCAGGTGTACCGCCAGAAGGACGGTGCCGTTTCTTCCGGTTCCCAGCGTTCCGGCTATCTGGTATTTTCCAAACAGTACGGTGTCTTCTGTATCCTGCACCTCCTCTCGGAACTGCCGCTTCTTAACCTGTATTCTAATATACGCTGTGGCGATTTACAACCATTTTCAGGCAAATTTCCTAAAATTTCTTTTAAATTTTTTACATAGGAATTGCCAATCCGTTATATTATATAGTATATTGGGTATATAGAACCCAAATTCAGGCTGTAATGAAAGGCGAGTGATCCGATGAAGATAGAACGTATCAATGAAAACCAGATTCGCTGCACTCTTACCAGCTTCGACTTGAGCATACGGAACCTGAATATCGGGGAGCTGGCCTATGGCAGCGAAAAGGCCAAAAAGCTGTTCCGCGAAATGATAAAGCAGGCTGAAGCCGAGGTTGGCTTTGACGCAGAGGACATACCGCTGATGGTTGAGGCAATTCCGCTCTCCGGGGAGAGCATTATGCTTGTCATCACAAAAATAGAAGATCCGGAGGAGCTGGATACGAGATTTTCCAGGTTCTCCCCTGCCTCAGAGGAAGAGGATTCTCCTCTCGGCTCTCTGCCCCAGGATCTGCTGGAGGGGGCAGACAGTCTCCTGGGGCTTTTTGCCTCCAGCCTTCCCGACGGGAAGGAAGGTTCCAAATCGGGACTTCTGTCCCGGCTGAGCGCAGCTTCCGCCCCGGAGAACGGCTCCCGCACCTCCGCAGAACAGCGCGGCAGCAGTGCAGGGAAACCAGATTCCTCCGGCACAGGAAATTCAGACAGCGAAGAAACCGGCAGAACCTATGCCGACACCCTGTCACAGCGGATTTTCTGCTTTGATTCCCTGGACGCAGTAACCAGGGCGGCCCGTATCGGCGGCCAGTCATTTGAGGGCGAGAGCCGGCTGTATAAGAATGGACGGACAGGCAAGTATTATCTGGCCCTTCAGGAGCTCACCCCGGGATGTGAACATTTCATCCGTTTCTGCAACCTGCT
The DNA here is from genome assembly GCA_019423835.1 of Clostridiales bacterium. Taxonomy (GTDB): domain Bacteria; phylum Bacillota; class Clostridia; order Lachnospirales; family Lachnospiraceae; genus Otoolea. The sequence goes on from JAHZAR010000003.1 coordinate 33,316, forward strand.
CATCGAGTACGGCAGCAGCGTCCGGGCAGAGTATGCATCCCGCGCTTATTTCGATGAACATTATGACTGTATCATCAGGGAAAATGCCGTAGCCGTCCTGAGCCGCCTGTAACGGCATTCGGAAGACCGGCCGAAAAGTCAGGCAGCCTTGCAGACAGGCAAAAGACTGCGAAATTTATTCCAGGGTCCCGGGGACGGGATACTGAACAGGCAGGCAGAGCCGGATTTTACCTCCGGCCCGGTCTGCCTGAATCAAATACGCCGGAGAACCGACAGCAGCTGTTGGCTGCCGGTCCTCCGGCGTACTTTCATTTCCCCGCTCGCATTACTTCTGAGCCAGGTATTCATTGATCGCATTTACTAATGTATCAACCTGTATTCCATGAACCATACTGGCCTCTTCCAGAGACTCCATCTGAGAAGCCGGGCAGCCTAAGCAGTGCATTCCAGCTCCCATAAGGATAGGTGCAATCCCGTCATCCAGACGAACCAGATCTCCGATTAATATATCTTTATTAATCTGCATGTTTGTACCTCCTTCTGTTTTATACCCATAATATAATACTTTTCGGCCCCTATTGCAAGGCTTAATTTCGTCAGAAAAGTATGTAAATTTGCAAAAATTCTGTTCAGAATCCATCAAAATCCGGCTGTTCTGCCGTCACTTCCTCTGTAATGCTGCAGTTTTTTCCTTTGCTTCTATTTTAGAACAAGGATTTTTCTGGTACCATCTTGAATATTTCGGATTTTTAGTTTAAAATGTAGGAACAGATTAATTAAAGGAGGTATTTTATCATGGCATATGTAATTACAGATACATGCGTTAGCTGCGGAGCTTGCGCTGGCGGATGTCCAGTAGGAGCAATCAGCGAGGGAGACGGCAAGTACGAGATCGACGCAGCAGCTTGCATCGACTGCGGAGCTTGCGCTGGTACATGTCCAACAGGCGCAATCGAGGAGGCTTAATTTAAGCTGAGTGTTCTGCCATGACGGCAGAAATCATGCGATTGCACAGGAGGGTAACGCCGGAGCTGTTCAGACACTCTGGCGCTGCCCTCTTATTTTTTTCGGATGCTATGGTACTATTTTCTGCAGACATCTGCAGATTATGCGCAGAGCCTCGATATTTTTCAATCTTTTTACGTTCTTCCCCGGCATAGTCTCTCTTCTTCCGGAATACCCTTTATACAATTAAAACAGAATGCTCAGGCATCAGGAAGTGTAATCTATCATGTATCACTTTTTTACAGCCAGTTCCGGAAATCACTGTCCGGAGGGCCGGTCTCCCCTCATCGGACTTTCTCCAGGTCAGACTGACGACGGCAGCCTGTCTTTGCGTCCCTTTTATATGGACGCAGTAAAAAAAGCAGGAGGGCTTCCCGTCCTGCTTCCATTTCTGTCAGACGCCTCTGAGGCAGTCCCCCTTGCCGGCAGACTGGACGGACTGCTCCTCACAGGAGGTCCGGATCCGCACCCCTTCCTCTTTGGCGAGGAAACCCGCACCGGCTGCGGCTTTGTTTCCCCTGTCCGCGATCAGACGGAGCTTTCTCTCCTGCACGCCTTTTTCAGGGTTCAGAAGCCTGTATTCGGGATCTGCCGCGGCGCGCAGATGATCAATGTCTGCTTCGGCGGAACGCTGTGGCAGGACCTTCCCTCTGACTGCCCGGAAAGCCGTATCTGCCACAGCCAGCCCTATTCTCCCGGCCTTCCTGCCCACAGGGTTTCCATCCTTCCCGGAAGCCTTCTGCACCGGATCGTCGGAAAGGAGACACTTTCCGTAAACAGCTGCCATCACCAGGCTGTCCGCACCCCAGGTTCCTGCCTCACGGTCTGCGCCCGCTCCGCTGACGGGATTGCAGAGGCTGTGGAACACAGAGAGCATCCCTTCCTGCTGGGGGTACAGTGGCATCCTGAACGGCTTGGCAGAAGCGAGGGGGAAGTACTGTTTGAGGCATTCTGCAGAGCCTGCCGGCAGGGGCTCTGAGAGATACCGGCACTGCCTCCGGTTCCCTGCTAGATCATTCCCATTGTCTTAAAGAACAATACCCAGAGGAAAATGGTTACAATCGATACCGCCGTGCTGATAACCACAAACTGTCCGGCCAGCTCCCCGTCGCCGCCCATGTTCTGGGCCATGGAGTAGGAAGCTGTCGCCACCGGTGTCGCATACATCGTAAAAAGCACAAAGCGTTCCAGATTCCCAAAGCCCATGGCTGTCGCGAAAGCTGTGATCACCGCCGGAAGAAATACCATTTTCACTGTCAGAGACGGTACCAGGTATTTCAGGTTTCCTCTCACCGCAGAGAAGTGAAGGGTGCCTCCCAGAACGAAAAGCGCCAGGGGCGTTGTCAGATTGGCAAACTGTGCAACCGTTTCATCCACGCAGGCCGGGAGCTTAATCTGAAGCATGAAAAAAATAAATCCCACAAACGCCCCCAGAATCAGAGGGTTCGTACATACATTTTTTACGAGGACGCGGATATCTGACTTTCCTCCGTGGAACAGCTCCAGAATAATCACAGCTGTCACATTGTAGACGGGGATCACGATGGCCACCATCATGGACGCCAGAACAGAGCCCGTTTCTCCGAACAGACTTGTAGTCAGGGGGATCGCAAACAGCACAAAATTGCTCCGGTAGACAGCCTGAACCACCACGCCCCTCTGAGGATTTCCCTTCACGAATTTCGGCACCAGAAACACCAGGATAAGCTCCAGCAGCAGTACGCTCCCGACGCCTGCGGCCACCAGACGTCCGTCCAGCGTAAAGCCTGGTTCTACCTTATACAGATTATTAAACATCAGAATCGGGAAAAAAGCCCGGAAAATCAGTTTGTTCAGCTTGTTCATAAAGGCTTCGTCCACCAGACCGCTCACCCGGACTCCATATCCAAAGGATATATAAATCAGAAACGGCATAACTGCGTTGACGGCCACAAGAAAACTCTCCATACTGTTTACTCCTCTCCTCTGCCAGAAATTATTAAACGGTGGCTGAAGATTCTGAAGAGCCTGGCTCCCTCTCTCCTTGCAGCACCTTATCAAAATAGAGCATCATGCTCTCTATTATAAGAGTTCGCAGAAGGTTATTCAACCAAAAGCAGCTATATTTTCAAATTGAAAATATGATATAACAGGACAGCAAACAGCGGACAGGGCCCAGGCGCGATTACAAGGATACCCTGTTTCTTCGCATGCTTTTCAATGACAGGGAAGCTCTGCTCTCCCTCTATGTTGCCCGGGTCAGGACATCTGCCCGGGAGATGAAGCTGGCTGAGGCCGTCGGCCGCGCTGTGGAGGAATGTATCCATGAGGGGATCCTCAGAAATTTTTTATTGAAGTATCGGGCGGAGGTGACCAACGTGAGCATTTTTGAGTACAACGAGGAGAGGGAAAAAGAATTGCTGAGGGGATAGAGTATCTCACTGATCATTTTTCGGCGCTCCCCAGGCGTTCTGGCTCCGTCTTATGTAAAATCATTTCCCAGTATGCTCCTGGAGATCCCTGCCGGCAAACAGGTACAGGATTCTCGAGCCTGCCCTCCTGATTTCCGATCCCGCCCCAACCGCCGATGACCTCAATAGATGGAAGAAGTCAAAGGAAGGATCAAATAAGTATCTCAGACTAAAATATAATAAAATAAAAACCGCCTCTGTAACACAGACATAAATACAGAGAACCGCACCGGAGGCGGCACAGAGCACAGTTTTTGCCGACAGCAGCACTGTGTTCAAAATTGTATATATAAGAATCTTTCTATGGCCTGAAACACATAATTTCACCGTGCAAATCAGTATGGATAGTTCAAACAGCCACAAAAAACAGTCCCTTTTGAGCAATACAGTCATCATTGTTAGGAAGAAAATTCCCAATAAAAAAGATATATTCCACACATCAGACAGCCTTCCCTCCTCTCTCATAGGAAATAGGCTGTCTGTACTTACTGTACATTTCCGATGCTGAGACATCTCTTCAATTAACGTATTGCAGTAAGATTTTGTGATTCGCTCCCCGCCCCTCTTTTGTATGAAAGCTTCATGCGCCCAGGGAAGAACAGCAGAGAATTCTCCCAGACACATATAGGAGAGGAATAAAAGAAAAAGGAGAATATTCATATTTGTGCTGCCTGCCGCCTCTGCCTTTCGATTCCAGAAATCCGGACAGGACGCCCAAAGGCCCGAGAAAAATCTGACCGGATAGCCGAGGCTTACCAAAAAGAACACCATCCGATCCCATTTCTTTGTTCTTCCCGCCTCATACATAACAGAAATCACCAGAATCACCGACATACTCATCGCCAGCGGAACGGCAATCTCTCCGCCAAACTGAATAACTATAAACCCTGCGGCAATTATCCTGGTGAAAACAATGAAAAAAGCCGCCAGTCCTGCCCTCCTTTCTCCAAGACAGCGAACCGGCAGGCGCCCTTTCTCCCCTTTCCTGATATCGCCGATTCCCCTCACATCATTCCAGAGATACCTGGCCTGGTAGACCAGAAACTCAATTACAAAAAAAGAAAGAAAAAAAGATTTCCACATCTGCCTGGTCATATGAGCGTCATAAAACAAAAACATGCCTGTCGCAAAGCCGATGCCGATGATAAAGGATTTCTGAAAATCCTTCTTTTTCGGATAGAGATAATACAGAAAAATTTGTATTTTATCTTTTAACCGTAACTTCGCCTCTCCCCCCAGTACCCTTTTCCTCCTTCTCTCCCGCGACACGCGCGCTGTCCAGCAAAACATCTTCTGCGCTCTGACTGACATAATGACAAATGCACCGCAGTCAAAGACAGCTATGGCTCCTAAAATAAATATAACTGTTTTATCCGTCACGTCATGGGGCTTAATGTTGATATACTGGACATACTGGATCACCAGGCAAAAAGAAATCGCACATACCGTCGCTATCGCATAGGACAGATAATGAAAAATACTGTACCCATTCTTCAGATGAAGGGGATTTCTGGTTGTTATGGGAGAAGAGAAGCTCATCCAGTGCACCATATCGTTCCGATTGATACAATATAGCCTGTCTTCCAAATCCCTGATATAATGAAACCGAAGTACATTTCTCATTCCCAGCGCGGTAATATAGGACAGCGTCAGGATCAGTACAAGAGAACTCAGGTAAAATAGATAATGACGCATCTGAGCCATCGAGGCATCTATCTCTTTCAAATAGGAAGACACACCAAAAATAAGGCTCAAAACTGTCCCGGCAGTCGAGATCACCTGGACAATCTGGTTCTGAGCGCTCCTCTCATCCTCCCGGCATTCACTGAGCTCCATCCGAAGCTCCTCTGCAGTTTCTTCCGAAGCATTTCCTTCCTTTGTGACTCCCAAAATCTCCCGTCCCCCCCTATTTGGATATCGCCGTCGCCATGCCACTGTAACATGTCCTTCCGATATGGCAGTCCCCGGCAGAATTTGGCGCCCGGCTTTCAGCAGTAAATGCTGAAACCTGTATGCACAGGTATCATGACTGCCCTGCGGTCATGATACCATAATCTTTGGCACTGTCAATAGTTTTTTGCCAGTTTATTCCTGAGGGTTTTCTGAACCGGAATCATCAGTCCCGGCTTCTGCCGTCTCTATCTCCTGCGTCACCTTCGCCTGCACCACCCAACGGTGGGTGTAGCCGTTCCCGGTGCAGGTCACCAGCGTCACCAGGTGATCCTCCGCCCCGGCTTCAGTCCCCGTATCATAGCAGGCCCTGGCCTTCATCCGGCTGATGAATGCCAGCTTTTCCTCCTCTGTCTCAAAACGGGTGGGGAAGTTTTCCTCCTCCGCCTCCTCCTGATGGCTTGACAGGATCGTGCAGCGCAGGATTCTTCCCGGCAGATACAAATCGATCTCCGGGTGGCTCTTATAGAACTCTTCATCGGCATAATGGCTCAGGATTCCGAACATGGAGCCGTTTCTCATGTTGTGCCCGTAGAGGATCGTATTGTCGTCTGACAGGGACGGATCGTTCCGGAAATCCATGAATACCGTCCCGGCAAAATTGTAGGAGCCGGAAAGGTTCCGTTTCAGGTAATAGTCATTGTCTGACGCCTGGGCCACCGGGTAGCTGACCGGGGTTCCTGGAATGTCGATCCAGAGCACCGCATCCTCTGAGATCTCCTGCAGGGCTCCGAAATCGATGGCGAGGGGCTCCCAGACTGCCCCTTCGCCTTCCCCTTCTCCTCTTTCTCCCGTGGCCGTCCCCTCCTGCCGGGTCACGACGGCCTCCGCCAGCTCCTCATAGGCCTTCCCGGCCGAATAGTAGGAATACCCTACTGCTCCCAGATACCCCAGCGCTCCGAGAAAAATAAGAAGCGCCAGTATAAATATGATTTTTTTCAGCTTCATTGCTCTGCCCTCCTGCCTGTCTGATTGGATCCGCTGCAGCCTGTCCCGGCTCTGTCCCTCCCCGGATCGGCAGAAGGCCCTGAATCTATCAGGGCCTTCCTGTTTCTGGATTTGATCGGTTTTTTTGTTCGATTTTTCTTGAACGTTTTTTTTGATCGTTCTTTCTTTTATTTTGCTGATTTTTTTGATTGTCCCTGTCCGGTCTTTGCTTTCCCGTTCCTGTCCTAGCTTGGATTCTCTGTCTCTTTCTTCTTTCCCAGGGAGCTTCCCAGCCACAGCAGGATGATTCCGCTTCCCAGCAGGGTTACCACTGCCGGGATAACCGGCGTCTCGTCTCCAGTCTTTGGCAGGACGGCTAACGGAACCGGTTCGTCCAGGATAGTCTCGTCGGTAAACGGCGGGGAGAGGGGCGTCTCGTTGTCGGCGATGTCGATCCGGCTTCCTCCGCCTCCTCCGCTGCTGCTTCCGCCACCACCGCCGCCTCCGCCGTGGTGGCCTCCGCCTCCCTCGGTCTTAACCTCTGTTACCATGAACTGCCAGTCAATCTTGGAAAGTACGTCTGCATAGCGGTTTTCCAGGTTCGGATCCAGCGTAAGCTCTACCCGGATGTATCCCGTTTCTCCTGCATCGTAGTTTCCGATGTACACCGCCCGCATTCCGTCGGCTCCGTCGGCGTTTCCTTCGTCTGTCAGCAGGGTGGAGCCCATGGCGGTTCCCTCATAGAGCTTTGTCTCGCTCTCCATGTCCGGCGTCTTATACCACACCGTCATGGCAATCTTCTCAAGGAGCTCGTCTTTGATGGCTTCCTGCTCTCTCGGCAGGGCCCTCATATAGAGGTTCCACTCTTTCTTGCTGGCGTTTTCAATGTTTAACAGATCCCTGTACACACCGCCGGGAACCATGTCGGTAAAGCTCATGAACCAGTTGCCTTCCTCCACGGTTCCGTCTCCTTCCCGGTACGGCACATAGGTCATGGTCCCGTTGGTCTCGTCGAATTTCAGCGTCTTGACTTCCTCCGAGTGGTCGAAGACCGCCTCATCCGCCAGCTTCACCAGGTAATCCAGGGTCTGGCTGTCTGCATCCGTACCCGGATCTTCGCCTGTGTTTCCGGCTCTGAAGATCTCCTCCACTGCTGCCTGGGTGGCCTGCACCGTGGTGGCGTTGATGGTCATCGTGTAGCGGGCGTTCTCATAGCCGGGAACCTCTCCCACTGTGTCGATGGTGATCTGCTTTACATTTCCCTCCTCATCCCTGGTGCAGACGGTATGTTTCCCCGTCACGCTCCTCGGGATGTCCGGGTTCATGGTCACGCTGTCCAGAAACTGCGGGGATTTCGTCCCTGCTTCAATGGTCCCCATGTAGTAGAGGGTGAAGGTTCCCTCCTCCCCCTGGGGCTCCTCATTCATCAGCAGCCATTTCCCTTCCGCCTGGCTGAGGGTCTCCGCCTCCTCAAGGCCCCAGCGGTTTCCCGGCTCTCCGTCCGCATCGCCGGATGCCAGGAGGACTACGTGTTCTCTGTTAAATTCAGGAACTGCTGCGTACTCCCTGCCGCTCCCGGTGTCAAACGTCAGAGGAAAGGATTCTCCTGCCAGCGGTTTTACTGGTATCTCCTCTGCTGCGTTTCCGTCACTGGCGAGCACAGTAGCCATTACATCCTCTGTCCGCACCCAGCTCTGACTGATTACAACCTTTGCCATGGCGTCCACTGTCCCCTCGTTGGCAACCCACACCGCTTTCTCTGTAGTGGTTCCCGGCTGCCAGTTGTCCGGAGATTCAAAGGTTTCGTCCAGAGAAGTATGATAGTCCCCGGTCATAAACTCATTCCCGGCTTTCAGTTCCTGAGTCCAGCTTGCCCATGTTGCGCCGATGGCAGCCACGGATGCGAGTGCTGCCAGGCCTAATACTGCATGTTTGCCTTTCCTCATATCGTTCTGTCTCCTGTCTTTTGCCCCTCTGCCTTCGGCCGGCAGGCGTCAGCCGTCTGCCGGCTTTCCGGGGAGGGGCGGGATTCATTCCGGTCTGGAATGATCAGTTAATCACTCATAATTGATGTTAGTTGGCGTTGCTTAAGGTAGCCTCCAGGTATGCGTCGGCAATATCGTCCGCATTTGCGGAAAGGAACTCATTCACATCTACGCCCTCATACTGGGAGAAGATCTCGCGGATCGCGTCGCCTGTAGCCTGAACGGTGTTTACATGGATGTCCATGGTGTACTGAGCGTCCTCATAGTTTTCTTCCATCCATCCTTTTGTCTCCACCTGCAGCTCTCCGTTCTCATCATAAGAGTAATTCTTCTCCGATACATATGATTCGATCTTGGAATTTAAGGTCACGGAATTCAGAAGCTCCGGTGTTTCCTCCCCGGCGGGAATGATGCCGTTGTAAACGAAGGTCAGCTTGGAGTAGTCGTCGCTCACATCCACTAAAACCCACTTATCTTTCGCCTCGCTGTCCTCCAGGCTTGAGACGGCAGCAGTGATTCCCATGTCCTTTGCTTTATCAGCTACGGAGTCCATGGCTGTGATATCATGCATTGCCGTGTTCTCGCCCCAGTTGATGACAGCGGCATTTTCATATCCCCGAGTTATTGGAGACGGATCTGGGGCTGCAAACCGAAGCGGAAGGCTCTCCCCATCCCGGTTCCACTCCTGCGTAATCTCTGCAACAAGGGCCATATCTACATCGCCGCTGTTGGTCACCTTTACATTTTTTTCCGTAGTCACGCCAGGAAGCCACTCGCCCACTGCCGGAGGTGTAAACTGCTCCACAATATCAGAGTCAAACTTTCCTGTCTCGAACTCATTGGCCGCTGTCAGATCCTGGCTCCAGTATGCCCAGGTTCCGCCAATCACTGCCACTGCCGCGATTCCCGCAAGGCCTAATGCCGCTTTCTTTTTCATCTCGATCTACCTCTCTTTTCTGCAACTGCATTTGCCGGCCGGTTCATCAGCCGGTATTGATTCACTCTTGCGCAGATGGTTCTTTTTTCTTCTTTCCCTTATCCGGGAAAATCATGTCAAGAACAATATTTATAATGATGATTGCCGCCATCACGGCGATTGTTGTTATGTTTTTGCTGTAATTGACAAAATATCCTGCGTAGGGGATGCTCACCTTCCACACCTTTCCCATTACGTCGCTGTAATCAACGGGATTGGGATCCTCGGAAAGGTTCGCGTCTCCTTTGGTCGTAAAGGTCTGGGAAAGCTCGCTCTTTTCCGTTACACGGTGAGTTACCATGCCGTCCTCTCCTGCCCGGAAAGTGATGGCGTCGCCGACGTTGATGTCTGCAAAAGGCGCTTCCTTATAATAGATCACGCTTCCCACGTGATAGGTGGGCTCCATACTTCCGCTGAGAACCACGACGGGACGGTATCCCGCCAGCATTGGGGCTGCGATCACAAGATAGCAGGCGATGCAGGCGTATACCGCCCAGGACAGGATATTTACAAGTCCTTTCACTAACTTCATATTTTATGTCCTAACAATGTTGCATTACGAACCTGTTTTATGCGTTTGGAAGAAGCTTCATGTCTTTCACATGATTATATCCTGTCTCTCCCCATGCATCTTTTACAGCGTCCTCTGTTGGCTGAACAAACTCGATTGTAATTGTAAGGCCATAGTTTGCATCTGCATATCCCATAGCAGTTTTATCAAGGCTTCTGCCTTTCTTTACATGGAAAGCTAATCCCTCTTCCTTGGCCTGTTCACCAGCTGCTATTAAAGCGTTCTCGTTTGCTACCTCTGTCCACGTTACATCTGTCAAAGGATCATCTTTGTCTTCTGTTGTGCAGTATGCAAATGTGTCCTCATATTTTCCCATATCCAGGTCAGGTAACAGTGTTACCGAAGAAAGGAGAGCCTCAGAACTTTTCCCAGCTGCAAGAAGAGTATTATAATACCAGTATCCATCCTCTTTCAGTGTCCACTTAGTATCATTAATCTCTTTTTCTACCACGGTCTGATCTCCATCAACCTTTCCATCTGCAGGATCTTTCTGGTCAGGGGATAAAAACTCATCCTGGTTGCTGCCAAAAATATTTAAAATTTCCAGATCTCCTCCAACCTGACGATTCCATTCCTCCTGCATCTTCACACGAACCAGAACATCGGCATCTCCTGTATTGCTGGCGATCACATCCTTGTCAACTGTTACGCCTGGCTTCCACTCCTGGCCGTCTGCCGGGTTGAAGTGCTCGATTACGCTTGTCTCATATCCTCCCTCTGTATGGAACGGGTTCGTGATGGCTGCTGTCTGGTTAAAGTAAGCCCATGTTCCTCCTACCGCTGCTAATGCTGCAAGTCCTCCTAATGCCGCAATTTTTCTTTTCATAGTTGTTTCCTCCATTTCTTTGTTACTTTCTGCAGGACAGCGGCCGCTATGATCGCTCCTGTCTCTGCTATATTAAAGAGCTGCTGTACTGATAATTCTGATTTTACTTCTGCTGCCTGTTCAGCCTCTCTTTATACTCTGATTTTCATTTCGCTTTCCCTGCTATTTCAAATTCCAGGCCCAGTTGTTTTCCCTGGCGTAGGCTAGTGCCTCCGGTGAAAATACACTTTCCACAGCTTCCTCCGTTGCCTGCACACTCTGAGCGGTAATCGTCAGACTGTAGCCCGCATCCGCGTACCCAGTTGCGTTCTCATCCGAAACGATATCTGTCCGCATATGATAGAGGGTCTTCCCCTCTTCCTTCAGCCTCTCTGCCAGCTCAGACACCGATATGTACATTCCCGTATCCGGATCCTTCGGAAATTCCATCCAGTCTGCTTCGGTCAGATTATCCCCTGCAACTGTCGAGTACTTCTGAACCAGAATACTTTTTCCCATATCCACATCTTCTGACAGCGTCACAGAGTCCAGAAGATTCGTTGTATTGGCATTGGGAGTCAGCGTCTTCTTATAGTAGTAATAGCCGTCTGCCGGATTGTACGCCCAGTCGTTTACGTCATCAATATGGAGCTTTTTCTCCACTACAGAATCATCTACCGTCTCATCTGCTTCGCCGTCCTGGCTGTCTTTCTGATAAATGCTCTCGAATTTGTTTCTGGCGCTGTCTGTTCCCAGCTTTTCAGGCAGCTCTGAGGTATCGATCTCCACAAACGGAGTCTCTTCTCCCTCTCTGGTCCAGGTCTCCTCAAATTTCACCCGAACCAATGAATCGACCTCTCCTGTGTTGGTAACGGAATACTGCTTTTCTACAGTCTCCCCCGGCTTCCAGTCTTCTCCGTCCTTCGGATTAAACTCCTCCACAATGGTTGTGTCAAACTTCCCCGTTTTCAGGACATTGACTGCTTCCAGATTCTGATTGAAATATGCCAGGGAGCCGCCGACTGCAAACACTGCTGCCATTCCTGCAAGCGCAGCGATATGTTTCTTTCTCATTTCCTATCTCCTCCTGTCCCCTCCGCGCTGTCCGGCGCGGAGGATTTCATTGGCATTTTCTAGTTTCCTTCTGGAAGCAAATCCTTCCATTCAAGTTTGTCAGCTCCGTCAGTGCTCTTCGTCAGCCCCCACCCGGAACCTGCTACAGAATCTGCGTCCGCCGGAACGGCATCCGCCTTAAAGTCTACAATAAACTGACAGTTGCTGTAGTCCTGGGCGTGGCCATCGTTTGACACTTCCGGGCTTAACGTAAGGCTCTCCAAAAAGTCAGATGTCTGGCTTCCTGGTTCCCCCTGCCCTTTCAGTACTGAGCTGTAATAATAATAGCCATCTATTAGTATCCAGTTATCTCCAAAACCTTCCGGATAGTGAAGCGTCACCTCTCCTGGATCCAGCGTTTCACTCTTCCTGTTTTCCTGGTCAACCCAATACGTCTCCATCTGCAGACGAAGCACCAGGTCTTCGCTTCCTGTATTGACAAAATACGGTTCCTTATCGACCGTCTCACCGGGAAGCATGGTTTCTGCCGGGTTAAAATCTTCTACCATGTCAAGAGAGCTGTTGGTAGTATGGAACGGGTTCACCACAGACTCCATATCAGAATAGTAAGCCCAGGTAGAGCTGATTCCGATACTCAGGACACAGCCGGCCAGGATGATGCCTAATTTGCCATATAATTTCATAATTAGTTCCCCCCTCCGGTTGTCCAGTCAATGTAAACGGTGTCTTTGTTCTGCTCCCAGGCCTCATCCGTTGTTATCTCCCGATGAGCTGGCGTATACGGAGTGAACTGCTTCTCAAACAATTCTTTCACCGCATCCATGCTTACCTGAAGTTCATCGCTGGCCTGCACAGCCTCTGTCTGAAAATGAAGCTCATAATCCGCCGCTTCATAGACCTTTGCCTGTTCTCCAGCTTTGTTTCCAATTTCAGAAAAATCCACTTCTGTCAGAACCCTGTCCGTCATTCCCTTCGCAGGAAGCACATGTCTGTAATAGTACCAGCCGTCTGAATAATACCAGTCGTCCTTCGGGAAAAGTTTGGGTTTGGAAGCAATGTCGATTTGCTCTCCATCTCCGGTCAGCGCTTTCGTGTTGTTGGCTAAAAGCACACCGTCCTCCTCCCCCTCGCCTTTCCAGGTTTCTGCATAGGCAACACGGAGAAATACGTCCGCCTCTCCCTCGTTTTTAAACCACACTTTCTTCTGCTTCTGTCCTTGAGAGGGGCGTTGGTTTTCCAGATCTTCCTCAACCGTAACCTCCACAGTCGGAGTTTTGATTTTATTCGTCATCGTAATCTGATGGCGGATCACTGCCCCGGTGCTTCCAATTCCCACCGTGAGCGCTGCCAGGAGGGCGATTCCTGTCAGCTTGACTGCATGTTTTCTTTTTCTGCTTTTATACAAGTGGCTCACCCTCCTCCTCTTCAATCTCTGCTTTCTTCTTTGCGCTTTCTGCCTTCGGCTGATCTTCTGCAGCCTGACGGCCCACGCGATCACTTGTAAACGGAGTGTTTGTATCTCCTGTCGTATAGTTTGTCACCCGGTCAGCGCTGTGGAAATAGCCTTTGTGATTAAAGGTATTTACCACCTGTACTACCAGCTTATCGCCGGAGGCAACTGTCAGGGTATTTGTATCGCTGTCAAATTTCGCTGCTGTAACATCTGCTCCCTCTGCGTTTTCATCAATCACTCGAATCTCTTTAAACGCATATTCCATTGGAACAGCCTCAGTAATTTTGAACTGCTGTTCACCGTCTATCTGGACAGCCGGTGACTTTTCTCCGTTTCCTACAAGGGCCACGGATGAAAATGGAACAGGAGCACCGTCTACTAACTGTTCAATGTTGATGATGAATTTCTGTCCATCTTCGCTGTCTGAACCTTCTATTACCTTCTGAACAGTAAAGCTGCCGATCTGCGGTACCTGGAGTACGGGGTGCTGGTAATAAATCGGATCATCTTCATTACTGTAACTGCCATAAAGATAAGTAAGCGTTGCTTCTTTATTGGAAGGGAAGCCTGCAAATCCGGCACTTTCAGATCCTGTCCCCGGCTCTCCGACTGTATCTCCATATGGTTTATCAGGATTTACTGTCATATTTTTTCTATACTCTTCCATCGCATAGCTTGACGGCTTTACATCAAAGGAAATGCTGTATTTAGCATCTTTCTCGAGTTCATAATCCGGAGAAAAAGTAACAGTCACTGTCTTTCCGGTAATCTCGATGGCTGGATTAGCGGCTTCTAATTCTTCTTGACTTAACGGTTCTCCATCCTTTAAAATCTGAATTTCATCCTCACTGGAAACCAGGTCAGCATACTCGCTTAATGTGTCCTGAATGCGAACACCCTTAAATCCATAAGCAATGCTTCCTATATCCTTCTTTATCTCCTTCTTTATTTCTTCAAAGACAGCTTTAATGCCCTCCTCTGTATCTCCTTTTTTTACACCTCCCTTAATGTCTGCTCCCCTACTTGCCGCATGTGTCACCACTCCATTCAGATAGTCAATGCTGGCATCTTTGGAAATTCCAACTGCATAGAACGTAACACCATTTAGCTCCATTGTATCAATTACATTATAAGAATCCTCTAGGTCTTCTCCATCTGGTTTCCCGTCTGTCAGAAATACAAAATATTTTTTTACATTATCTTTTCCTACATTCCCTGAATACCCGTTTTTCAATGTAGTAAGAGCCTGTCTCAAGCCTTCGGCCGGCATTGTACCGTCATCTGCATCCTTAATTTTAAGTCCGTTAAGCGCAGTCTGCGAATTATTAGTCCAATCGCAGGTCTGTTCTACATCTGGCTCAGACCAAATAATAAAAGTTTGTGCTGAAAATTGGTACCCTGCTATATGTAAATCATATTTATCTGTACATAATTCAGGTATAATTTCTTCTAGCGCCTCATTGACAATCTGTTTCCTTGTTTTCTGGCCTAACTGATCATCCATACTCCCGGAACGATCGATTAGAAAAACAAGTTCTGCCGGTATTTTTTTCGGCTGTGTAATAGTTTCTTCTACTGGAGAAGTCACATCAAGAGTCAGAGTATAATTTCCCGACTGGTTTTTTTCAATTGCTTTTTGGTAATCTAAATCTGGAACTGTCGGTTTATCTGGAACAGGAATCACAGGTACTGGATAATTGCTCCCAAGGTTTCCTAATCTTCCGTAAGAATAGTGCCCACTTGCATTCGTAGGAAGCCCATTCTTTCCTTCACTTAATCCATTATTCTGATAGTCTGTATTATCTCCTCCTACCGCAAGCAGACTGCTGTCGGCTCCGTTTTGATATTCATCTTTCAGCTTAATGTCAAAGCGCAGTTCATATACATAGTCCTTATCCAATTCTCTGTCTTGACCAAATTCCACCGATACAGTTTTTTGCTCTGGATCAAAACGCAAACTTTCGTAATCTGCTGCTTCTGCTGCTTCATCCTGACGGTTTCCCCATTGATCCACCGGAATTTTTACTACTTCCACATTTGCAGAATCTTCATCAATTCCTGCAAATTCTACATAGTCTGAAAGAGTATCTGATATTACTACATTCTTCATGAGAAGATCTGTATTAATATCATTAAAAATCTCTTCCAAATCAGAAATACCGCCGCTTGTGCTGGTCACCTCTTTATATGTGTCAGGGGCGCTAGTCGGTACAATAAACTTTCCCTGCTTATATTCTATACTCCCCGCAATCGCATACAGATACTGGCTTGGAGTGTAATCTCTACAAATGTTCCCACTACCGCCACCTATGGTAGGCGGCACCTGGAATCCTACTGTATAAATGCTTCCTTTTCCCTGCAGATACTGCTTAAAACCGTACGCTGCAGTCAGAGTTCCTTGAGCTACACCATAAGTCGGATAGTTTAATCCCTGTCCCGCTTCTTTTACGGCTCCATCATCAAATTGATCCATCTCTCCGCTGTACGCAGTCGGACATCCGTCGGTCAGGAAAATAACAACCAGAGAATTCGATGTATCTC
This sequence comes from Clostridiales bacterium, assembly GCA_019423835.1. Taxonomy (GTDB): domain Bacteria; phylum Bacillota; class Clostridia; order Lachnospirales; family Lachnospiraceae; genus Otoolea. The sequence goes on from JAHZAR010000003.1 coordinate 49,053, forward strand.
CTCGCCTTTCTATCATTTCTTTAGCGCCCCAGAGCCCTGCCTCATAGTTAGTATCGCTATAGTCGAACCAGCCTAAAGTTACCTCATCTAACCTGTCGATAGCTCTCAGAATTTGCTGCTCATTATCTGTCCATTCCAGATATCCATAGTCTGATCCTCTGACCTTCTGCTCATATGGCACAACCGCAAATCTGGTTCCTTCATTTTCTGCATTATCGAAAACATTTTCTACAAACCCGTTGTGGTGTTGTGTTCCGCCCCAAGGCCAACCAGAAGAAGTGTCATAACCGCCGAGAACCTTTTTCACTGTATCCATTCGGCTGTCCTCTCCCATACTGGAAGATTCATCTACAACCAGCAGGACATCCAGCGCTCCCTCTCCGCCTCCGGCCAGTCCCAAATGGAGTCTGTAGTTTCCATTATCAAGCTCTTCAATCTGCTTATATGCGCTGGTAATCGTGATTCCAGACAGCTCGCTTAACGCCGCCGTCCCGGCCATCACCACCGCCGGTGTCTCCTCTGCGGCCACTTTCATGCGGAGCAGGCGGGCGATCGGGTTGGCTTTCTTCTCTTTTTTCACCGTAGCGCTTACTGCCGGAAGCATGCTCATCCCGAAATAAGTCGTTCCGTCCCCGTCCTCATAGGTCAGGGCGGTCTCCTCTATGTAGTCCTCGTAATCTTCGTCTTCCTCTTCTTCCTCCTCGGCCTCTTCCATCATCTCCTGCCACTCGTCGAAGCTCATATCTCCGTACTCGTCGCTCTCAAACTCTGCGTTGGGGTTCGGCCCCATCACTACTGGAACGTCATAGCTGGATTTCGACAGCTTCGCCGTATCGGAGCTTCCTCCCTTGTCGGAGCTGCTGCTTCCTTTATCGGAGGAACTGCTGTTTCCCTTGTCGGAGCTGGCGTTTCCTTTGTCGGAGCTTCCCTTGTCAGAGCTGCTGCCGCTGTCTCCCTTATCGGAATCTCCCTTATCTGCGTTTCCGCTGTTTCCCTTATCAGCTCCCTGGCCGGAACCGGAATTCTGGCCTTTGCCGGAGTCATCCGGTTTCTGGCTTCCCGTATCGCCGGATCCCTCCGCTTTTCCGCTGTCGGTGTCACCGGAACCTGTGTCGGAACCGGATCCTGACTGGGAACCCTTTCCGTCCTCTGCGCTGTTTCCTGCATCCTGGCCGCTGTTCTGGCCGCCGTCGGAATCATCCGGCTTATCTGCATCTGCTGCGCCGTCAGAGTTTCCTGCGTCCCCGCTTCCCTGACCGGCTCCATCTGTGCTGTCCTCCGATCCGGCCTCTGTGCCTGACTCGGAACCCTGGCCGTCGCCGGAACCTCCTGCCTGAGCGGCGTCTTCCGTGCCTTTCTCCGTCTCTTCTGCGCCGGCGCTGTCGGAGCTTCCCGCGCTGCCGCTTCCGCTTCCTGAACCGGAGCCGCCTGCGCTTCCTCCGTTCTCGCTTCCGTCCTCTGCCGGCTGGGCAGCCGGGTTATTGGCTTCTGATTCTTCCCTGCTCTCCTCTTCCTCTGCCTTCTGCTCCTCTCTCAGCTCGCTGTAACTTGGCACCACAATATCGTCCGCCTGAAGGTTTTCAATATTTAAGGTGAAGGTCACGCTTCCGTCGTCCGCATTGACATAGAGAAATACGACCTCCTCGTCTCCCGTGAGCGTCCAGCTTCTCTCTGCCGCGTCTGAGTCTGTGGCATTGGAATCTGTCGCCTTAACAGCTCCCGCCTCTTTCTCAAAGGCCTGATAGTCTTTCTCATCTACCTGAACAAGGATATACCCATAGGCATTGGGATTGTCTCCCTGGATGCGGCCGCCGTTTCCGTTGTCCGCAAACAGCACAAAGCTCCTGCGGCCCTGAAACAGCTCCTCATATCCCTCCTTCTTTCCCTGGTCATCCTTCTTTACCTGGATCTCAGAGTCAAAATCAAACTCATTCCCTTCCGAGATCGCCCGCACTGCCTCTGCTGCCAAATCCTCTCCGCTGATTACCTCCTCCGGCATCAGGATTTCCATGGCATCGCTGTCGGTGGCCTTCGCGTCGCTGGGAGTTGCCGCCATCAGAGCGTTGCTGGCAGTGGCAATCTCAGCCGCGAATGCTGCCGAGTTCATGTTTGCCATACACATGCAGAACGCAAGCAGCCATGCAACTGCCCGACGGAGGCTTCTCTTCAAAGGCCTGTTACTTTTTCCACGCGATTTTCCTCTTCTGGAATCCATTCTTACTCCCGCCTTTCCTTCCATTTTTTCAACTCAACCTCCTCTTTTTCTATGTCAAGGGCACTGTCCATCATCTTTAACAGCTCCAGTCTGCTTTTAAAGCACCTGGACGCTTTTTATCTGCCCGCATTGCCTCCCCATGCCAGGCGGCTTTGGGGCGATACCTGATGCTGATTGCAAAGACTGCCTCCACTTTTCCATTGTGCAGTGCTTTCTGTATCAATGCCTGCTCCACTTTTTTGTAAAATTGTGTACTGTTTCTTAATTTTCTTAATTTTTTCTTAGGCTTTCCTATAGTGTATTAGAATGGCAATCACAAAACCTATCACAAAAAAATGATTTTTTTGTTTTTCTTATTATTTTGGAGACATAGCGGGAACAAATAAAAGTTTGCAAAAATTTTGTGAAAAAATGAAAAAAATTTTTTGAGAAAAAAAAGAATTGAACGTATGATTCTGCCCTGGCAGGGCCTTGAATTTCACGGAAAGTTTTATGAAATTTTATCAATATAGAATAAAGTGACAATCTCCTCTCTCACGGGAAGCCCTCCTGCAGATCAAAAAACCGGCCCTCTCTCCAAAGGCCGGTATAACCATCTGTTTCTGTTTTTCCGCCGGAAAAAGCTCCGGCATTCTCCTCTCTTCTCTGAACAGAGTCTGTACAGCTCTTAAAACCTGATTTCCTGTCCCGTCTGGTGAATGGATACGGAGAAATTCACCTCCGCCCGCTTTCCGCACAGAGTCTTAAAGTAACGTCTGATCCTGTTTCCAATGGACTGGCTGCTCTCCACGCTTACGCCTGTGAGAAGGATCAGATACTGGTATGCGCTGTATCTGGTGTAGACATCGCCTCTTCTCAGCACATGTCCAATGGCCTTTTTCAGCAGCTCAGAGCGGGATTTCAGTTTTTCCTGATTCTGAATCATCTTTCCCTCATAGTCCACCAGCGTGCACAGCATCAGGCACGTTGGCTGTCCGCTTCTCTCGCTTCTTCTGGCCATGAGTCTGTAGATATCGATAAAACTGGGATAGGAACAGTAATAGGTATTCTCTCCCTCTTTGCCGTTTCTCTCACAGAGTTCTGCCCTGATATTGTCCAGGCCGTCCGGGCAGCTCACGAACTGCTGGCTCATTTTCCGGTAGCATTCCAGCATCTTGTCGGAAGGGGGCAGCCCCATTTCCTCGGAATATCTCCTGGCTGTCTGATCATAGAGACGGAAGGCTTCCTTATAGTTTCCCATAAGTATCATGCTCTCAATCTGCCCGGTCTGCCATCCGTCAAACGGATAGACCTGAGCGGCCTGCCGGTACAGCCGGTACATGCCCGGATAATCCTTCTGAGCCTTCAGATAGTCTCCCAGCCAGGCAACCGCCTTCTCATACATCCGCTTAAAGCGCAGGCTTTCCACGATCACCCAATTTTCCGTGGAATTGGCGCTCAGAAGCTCTCCCTGATAGAGCTCCTCAGCCCGCCTGTAGCAGTCATACGGCTCCTCCCCCTGCTGCTCCATGCGCTCCCCTGTCTCTACGAGGTTCTCAAATTCCCGGGCATCCACCCACACCGGAATCTCCTGATCCCAGAAGTAGACTCCATCACGGTTAATAACATACTGGGACTTGGGAAAGCCTCCCTGGGGCAGAACATGGCGCAGACGATAGATAAGATTATTGAGGCTGTTGTTGAGGCTGGACAGAGAATCTCTGTCATACAGCATTCCTGCCAGATCGTCTCTGCCGATCCCCTTCTCGCCGGACAGCCACAGAATCTGGAGAAGCTGGGCAAGCTTTGAGGCGCTGTTTCGCCCCAGCGACAGAACCTCATCTCCATATTCCACTGAAAAACGCCCCAGCAAATGAACTGTCAGCCTCTTCTTTCCCTCGACATTCACAGACTCGTCCCCCTTTCCGGCAGGACAGCAGTCACCTGCTGTTCTTCCGTACTTTCTCCGCTGTATTGTTTATCATACAACAAAGTGGGAGGTTCGTCCAGATTGATTGTGAAATATCGTCCCGAATTACTTCCGAATCGCCCCGATCTGCTCTGCCAGCTCCACCATCAGCTTTTCCTCTCCAAAACCTCCTGATTTTGAGATAATGCTGTAGCTCTTTCCATCTAGTTCCACCTGGGAGAGTACTGTTCCCGGCGCCATCTCACACACAGGCACAATCTCGTCACAGCCGATATGACTCATAAATCCCATAAGTGTATCCCCGCCTGTCAGGAGCATGGTGCTTTTCACACCTGCTCTTACCAGGTGCTCCACCACCTGGCCAAGCGTATCCGCAATTCTCACTCTCATCTCATCCAGCGAGAGTCCATGAGCTCTGGCATACTCATAGGTCCCACGGCAGCCGGGCAGATCATTGGTATCAAAAATACAGCACTCCTCCTTCCGTGCCGTTTTTACCCACTCCTGTAAAGCCCTCTTTCCGTCCTCCGATTCCAGATAATTTTTATCCAGTTTCTGCTCAGGCTCCAGGCGAATTCTCTTCATTCCGGCCTTCTCTGCATAATCCAGCTGACTGACAGTGATTGGATTGACGCTTCCGCAGGCCACCAGAAGCTTTTTATCGGGTAAGACCGGCTCTGTCCTCTTGCCGGAGAGCTCAAGAAGCTGCGGCAGAGCAGCTGCAAATCCGGCGCAGCCGGCAGTCAGCCCAAGTTCCCCCTTTTCCTTCAGAAAGGTGCCTATATCCATCAGCTCCTCGTCCGCAGATGCGTCGTAGACCATGACGCCGTCCCTTCGTTCCCAGCCCTCCATACTCTCCACAACCGTTACGGGAACCTCTCTCTTCATCATATCCGGGATGCAGGAGCACG
>JAHZAR010000003.1:54097-65090 GCA_019423835.1 Clostridiales bacterium
AATGGATCCTTTCCAAACACGCTCTCATGAACCGGGATTCCGTCAATATAGTGGATTCCGTTTCTGGTCACCCGGTTCATTCTCGGAAATGCCGGAAGAAAATGGAGGGTATGCTTCCCGGTGGCATCGAGGACCGCTTTTAATTCACTTCCGATATTTCCTCTGAGCGCTGAGTCTGTCTTTTTATATAGATACGGGATCCCGCTCTCATAGGCTCTCCTGGCTATGCCGTAGACCATGCGGTAGGCATCTTCCGGCCTCACATGCCTTGTCTCTGCCACCAGCACCAGAACCTGAACCTCTTTTCCGGCCCGGCTGAAATCATACTCCATATTTGTAACTACTGTATCAAGTGCGCCAGTGAAATCATCTGCAATAACCAATAATTTCACCATAGTCAATGTTCCTTTCTGTGCTCCCGCGAGCATCAGTGACTTTTTTTTCTTTATTCTACCTAAGATGTCCTGCACACACAACCTTTTGCCCCTGCCTTTTTGTTTAAATTTGAAACAAAAATTTGTTTCATTTTCAAGTTCCTTCATATTGTCAAAAAATCGTTTCATATTGAAATCATCGGTATTCTGTATGTCCCCATCAGAGGTCTTTGTCAAGGGATGGAGCTCTCTTTGCCTGTATTTTTCCACACGCAGTTTTTTCTGCCCTTGACACCCCGAAACGCCAATGATAGTATTTTCTGTAACAGCCTGCTGCCGGCGACTGCAGTATAAAAAGAAAGAGGAGGACTTGGGTATGTATATTGTATGTTTGGATATGGAGGGAGTTCTGGTTCCTGAAATCTGGATTGAATTTGCAAAGGCCAGCAATATCCCGGAACTTACGCGCACCACAAGAGATGAACCGGACTATAACCGTCTAATGCGGTGGAGGCTTGACATTTTGAAGCAGCACGGGCTGGGTCTCAGGCAGATACAGGAAACCATCTCAGCCATTGATCCGCTGCCGGGCGCAAAGGAATTTCTTGACGAGCTGCGCTCTTTTACCCAGGTAGTCGTTCTCAGCGATACCTTTGAGGAATTTGCCATGCCTCTGATGAAAAAGCTGGGCTACCCAACTCTTTTATGCAACAGCCTGGAAGTGGCCCCGGACGGCACAATCACGGATTTCAAAATGAGGGTGGAACATTCCAAGCTCACAACAGTTCGTGCGCTTCAGTCCATCGGCTATAAAACCATCGCCAGCGGTGACAGCTACAATGATCTGGACATGATACGGGCAAGCCATGCCGGCTTTCTCTTCAGAAGCCCTGAAAGCATTCGCTCCTCTGTTCCGGACATTCCGGCCTATGAGACCTTCGACGAGCTGCTGTCTGCTGTCAGAGAAGCTGTGAAGCAGGGAGATTAACGGTTCCGCCGCCCTTTTTCCGTCAGCTTCCGCCTTTATAGGAATCGGAAGCTGCCGGAGAATCTGTTCTGACCCTGTTCTGTCCCTTTCTCAGCTCTTCCTGAGTTCAGGTATCTCATTTCAAAATTTGGTTATGATTTCTTTAGTTTTCCGTAAGATTGATTTAGAAGTTTTTTAGAGAATAGACAAAAATTGGACACATTTATCCCTTATTATAATTCCTGTAAACAACAAGAGGCCAATGAATACGGAATATGCGCGCATTGCTTCATTGGGCTCGCCTAACAACAATTTCCTTTATATAGATTTTCTGGAACCCTTTTCCTTTCCCCCCTTTTACGTTTCAGAAAAAACGGGAGCACTGCATGATATGGCGCAATCGCCTGGCAGTGCTCCTCTTTTACTGTTTTCGATTCTTTTCTTTTGCAGGGACTGTCCTGAATCAGCTGATGCCCTCCTGCTGTCACCCGGCAGCCTCCCTACCAGCACAGGACCTCGTGGCCACTCTCTGTCACAAGCACCATGATCTCCCACTGGGCAGACGGTTTTCCGTCCTCTGTGTAGACGCCCCATCCGTCGCTGTCATCTACATAGACCTCAGAGCCGCCCATGTTCACCATCGGCTCAATCGTGAAAATCATTCCTGGCGCCATCATCATTCCGGTGCCTCTTTCCCCAATATAGCCTACCCACGGTTCCTCATGGAACTCCAGCCCCACTCCATGGCCTCCAATCTCACGGACAACGCTGTAGCCATTCTTTACTGCGTGCTCATTGACCGCATGGGCCATATCTCCTAAAAATCCCCAGGGTTTTACCTCCTTGAGACCCAGTTCCACGCACTCCTTCACCACTTCCACCAGGCGCTTCTTCTCAGGGCTGACTTCTCCGATGCAGAACATGCGGGAGGAGTCAGAGTAATATCCATTATATATAGTAGAGACATCTACATTGATGATATCCCCTTCCTTTAAGACTGTCTCCTCTGAGGGGATTCCATGGCACACCTGGTCGTCGATGGAGGTGCAGACACTTTTGGGAAATCCCTCATACCCAAGAGGAGCCGGAATTCCCCCCATCCTCGTGGTTTCATCGTACACCCACTGATCAATCTGGGCTGTTGTAACACCTGCCCTGATATGCTCAGCTACATAGTCCAGTACCGCAATATTAATTCTGCAGCTCTCCTTTATCTTCTCGATCTGCTCCGGCGTTTTGATCATATCATGGGACGGAATGAAATGTCCCTCCCTGGCTGCCGCCTCCAGCTTTTCATCAAATGCCTCATGGCAGTGCTTATACTTTTTCCCGCTGCCGCACCAGCAGGCATCATTTCTTCCCAGTTTTTTCATTTTCTGCGCTTCCCTTCTTCATTGGACATTTTATTTCAATATCTGAAGTCTATCACATAGGCCCGGAAAAATCAATTTTTCCGGGATTTTATCATATTTTTTACTATTCTTTTTTCTCTGAAACAGGTATAATGAAAGTTAAGCCCTGACGGCAGCAATACTCTTCAGCCGCTCAGACTGCGCAATAGGAGAAATCATAAATGAAAAAATACAAGAACAAACTGTTTCTCTTTCTGAAGTCACAGACCTTGCTTTCCAATACCATTATCATGCTGGCTCTGCTGTTTACAGCCACAGCAGTTTCCTTTTTCTTTTTTGCGAAAATGGAAGCTCCGTCATCCAGCATCAGTCTGTGCTACATTCTGGCTCTGTTCCTGACAGCCAGATATACATCAGGATATTTCTATGGAATCCTGTCAGCCCTGGTAGGAGTCGTATGCGTGAACTTTCTGTTCACCTACCCGTACTTTGAGCTGAACTTTACACTGAGCGGATATCCCATGACCTTTATCGCCATGATCACGATCTCCATTATCACAAGTGCCCTGACCACCAATATCAAGGAGCAGGCCCGAATCATCTCCGAGAGGGAAAAAATGCTCATGGAGGCAGAAAAGGAAAAGATGAGGGCAAATCTTCTGCGGGCTATCTCCCACGATATCCGGACGCCTCTTACCAGCATTATCGGTTCCAGCACCGTTTATCTGGAGAACGAGACATCCCTCAGCGAATCAGATAAAAAAGCACTTGTGAGCCACATTCTGGAGGACTCCAACTGGCTTTTAAATATGGTGGAAAACCTTTTGTCCGTCACCCGCATCAACAATGAAACGGCGAAGGTAAACACCTCTATGGAGCCGGTGGAAGAGGTAATCGGGGAATCCATCAGCCGCCTGAAGAAACGCATTCCGGACGCGCAGGTGAAGGTAAGCGTACCGGACGAGTTCCTGATGATACCCATGGATGCGATTCTCATTGAACAGGTATTAATCAATCTGATGGAGAACGCAATCGTACACTCCAAAAGCACAAAGCCTATTGAAATCTTTGCAGAGGCGGAATCCTCCTTTGTCACCTTCCATGTGAGGGACTATGGAATCGGAATCCCTCCGGAAAAGCTGAAAACCATATTCGACGGCTCCTCCTCCACTGCCAGTACGTCCACCGACGGGCGAAAGGGGATGGGAATCGGGCTTTCCATCTGCAAGACCATTATCACCGCTCACGGCGGCACGCTGACCGCTGTCAACCATTCTGACGGGGCGGAATTTTATTTTACACTTCCAAAGGGGGAACAAAGCATTGACACATAAAATTTCTATTTTATTAGTGGAGGATGAGCCGAACATCTGCGGATTCATCACTGCCGCCCTGGCCTCCCACGACTACAAAATCACTCTGGCTCATACGGGAAAGGATGCTCTGTCCATCATCACTTCTCTCTGTCCGGATCTGATTCTTCTCGATCTGGGACTGCCGGATATAGACGGCATGGAGATTATCCGCCAGGTGAGGACGTGGGCAAGCATTCCGATCATCGTCATCTCCGCGCGCACACAGGAGCAGGAAAAGGTGACTGCCCTCGATCTGGGCGCTGACGATTACCTGACCAAACCCATCGGGACCTCTGAGCTTCTTGCCCGGATCCGTACAGCCATGCGCCACAGCAACAAGCTGAACACAGACTCCCTTCTGTACAAGAGGCCTTTCCAGGCGAAGGATCTGATCATTGACTTTGAGAAGCATCTGGTAACTTTAAACGGAAATGAGATCCACCTGACGCAGAATGAGTTTAAGATTATTTCCCTTCTGGCCAAAAATTCCGGCCGAGTTATGACTTATGACTCGATTATTGAAAACATCTGGGGGCCATACGCAGACGGGGACAACAGCATCCTGAGGGTAAATATGGCGCATATCAGAAGAAAGCTGGAAAAGAATCCGGCAGAACCGGAATATATCTTTACTGAGATAGGGATCGGGTATCGGATGATTGAAGATGAGATGAATTAATCCGGATCAGGACAGCCCGGCAGGCCGGATGGTGCAGAGCGCAGCTCCCGGCAGAAAAAGAGCCCTGGAAATCAGGCAGTGATTCCGCCTGATTTCCAGGGCTCTTCCTTTTTTACCCAAGCGCCACATCCAGTGCCATCATCACCGCAAACCCAATGGCAAATCCTATAGTGGCTATATTGCTGTGCTCTCCCTCACTGGCCTCTGGAATCAGCTCCTCCACCACCACATAGATCATGGCTCCGGCTGCAAAAGCAAGAAGATACGGCAGTACCTCTGATACCTGGGATGCCAGAAGAATAGCCAGAGCCGCTCCGGCCGGCTCCACAATCCCGGAGAGCATTCCCGCCATAAAGGCTTTAAATCTGCCGGCCCCCGCGCTTCTGAGGGGGAAGGAAATGATAATTCCTTCCGGAAAATTCTGAATTGCAATTCCTATGGACAGAGCCAGGGCTCCTGCCATGCTGATCTGCCCGCTCCCGGAGAGAACTCCCGCATAGGCCGCACCGGCTGCAGCTCCTTCAGGAAAATTGTGAAGAGTTACTGCCAGCATGAGAAGCGTTGTTCTCTGAAGCCGGCTCTTGGGCCCCTCGGGCTGTGAAGTTCCCAGATGCAGGTGTGGGATCGCCTTATCCATCGCCAGCAGGAAGACAACTCCGATTAAAAATCCGATCACTGCCGGCAGGAAGGCAAATTTCCCCAGTCCTGAAGACATGTCCATAGCCGGAATCAGAAGCGACCACACAGATGCCGCCACCATCACTCCCGATGCGAAGCCCAGAAGTGCCTTCTGGACAAGGGGGCCAATCTCTTTTTTCAGAAAAAATACTCCCGCTGCTCCCAGCGTTGTCCCGATAAACGGGATCATCAAGCCAATTATAACATTCATATTTTTACTCCTTTTTGCCGCCAGGTCCCGGTGGCGCAGGGCGCTGCCCATCCCGCTCCCCCTCTCTCCAGCTACTGGATAAATAGCTGAACCCAGTAATGGACCCCGTTTTCCACATAGCAGGCTGCTCCTGTTTTTGTATACCCTTCCTTCAGGAGATTCGCCCGATGCCCTTCTGAGTTTAGCCAGTCCTCCATCACCTCCCCAGAAGTGAACTGCCCTTGGGCAATATTTTCTCCCCATGCCATTGTGACAATACCGGCTTCATCGATAACCGTTTTCCAGCTTCTCCCATCCGGCCTTGTATGTGCAAAATTTTTCCCGATTTCCACCGCGCGTGTGCGGGCGCATCCTGCCAGACTCTCATCCCATTCCAGCGTTCCCACTCCTGCCTCTGTTCTGGCCTCATTTGTGAGCTTCAGCACTTCCCGCTCACTCTCCTCATCAAAATGCCCTGATAGCTGCGCCTCTTTTCTCGTATCTGTCTCACTGACTATTTTACCGGTGCTGTCTATCTGGTAATAGATTCCATTCTCTTCAAAGGAATTCATCCTGAGGCTCCCGTCTGAATTGAGATAGTACCGATCGCCGGACACATATATTAACCCTGTAGCCATATTTCCGTTTCCTGAAAAATAGTACCAGTTTCCGCGGGTGTACTTCCATGCGTTTCTCAGGGGACTGCCATCTTCGTAATATTTCCAGCCCCCATTTTCATACTGCCAGCTTCCCGCCAGAGACGGAAAAATCGTCGCTGCACTGAATACTGCCGTCATTAAAATCACTGCCGCCTTACGTCTCATCTGAACCTCCAGACATTCGAAATCTCTCTCCTGTATACAGCAGCCGCAAACACAGGGTGGCTGCCGGACTCTCTCACCTCTGCACGCTCTTTCCCCGTTTTTCCCCGAAGAGCTTTTGAGCTTGCAGATATATAGATTATTATAATCGCGGAAAACCATCTCCGCAATCAGCTTCTTTCTTACATATTTCTTTCAGCATCTGCTCCGGACGTTTTTTCCAACTATGTTCCAATCACGCAACTGGACTGATTATTTTTCACTTTTCTGGCTATTTTTTATCAGTCTGTATCCTGTTATACTCTTGTCATCGATTACAATAGAGCTGCAGCGGAATCCCCACCAGACCTTTTCCTGAGGCGGATTCCCATGACAGGTAAAATTAGGAGGACTAAACCAATGAAACGAATTATCACATTGCAGGATATTTCCTGCGTAGGGCGCTGTTCTATCACTGTAGCCCTGCCCATTCTCTCTGCTATGGGCGTGGAGTGCGGGATTCTTCCAACAGCCGTATTATCCACCCACACTATGTTTAAAACCTTCACCTGCAAGGATCTGTCAGATCAGATTGAACCGATTTCCGATGCCTGGGAAAAGGAGCAAATCACCTTTGACAGCATTTACACCGGATATCTGGCTTCCGGCGACCAATGCCATCAGATCTGTCAGTTTTTTGACCGCTTCGGTACCGAGGACAATCTGATTCTGGTAGATCCGGCCATGGCGGACAATGGAAAGCTGTATGCCGCCTTTGATGATACCTTTCCGGCAGAAATGGCCAGGGTCTGCTCCAAGGCAGATATCATTCTTCCCAATATCACAGAGGCCTGTCTGCTCACTGGTACGCCCTATCAGACCGAATATGGGCCGGACTATATCCGCTCCCTGATGGAAAAGCTTTTGGAGCTGGGCTGCAAAACTGCCGTCCTCACCGGTGTCAGCTACCAGCCGGATCAGCTGGGCGTGGCCTATCTAGACCGCAGCGGAAAGGAGTTTTCCTATTTTACCCGCCGCTGTCCCCAGAGCTTCCACGGAACGGGAGATCTGTACTCCTCCACCGTACTCGGCGGACTGATGCGGGGATTAGATTTAGGCGATGCTCTGGCCCTGGCGGCAGATTTTGTAGTAATCTGCATTGAGGCAACCGCTGCCTCCGAGTCTGCAAGATGGTACGGAGTGGAGTTTGAATCACAGATTCCGAAGCTGTGCCAGATGCTGGAGGAGCGGCTGGCTAAGGCTTAAAGAGCTTCACAGCGCTGCCTCCTCCGGCCGGATTAAACCGGATACCCTCCCCCAGCATGACAAGAGCCTGAAATGAAACGCTTGATCTCATTCCAGGCTTAATTACTCTTCTTCTCCTGAGGGTTTAAGAGCCACTGCTGCCAGCCAGGGTTACTGTCAAGTAATCGTTGGCAGCTTTCTTTTTGATTTTATCTTTTTGTTTAAATGGCACCCTTTCTGTCCTGTTTTCTACTACCCGGCTGTATATAGCTGCCGTTTCCTCTCCCCACGCCCTCTCACATTCCGTTTGATTGGTAAATGTAGAAGGAACAGTTTTCACCGTTAAATATTTGGACTCCCACATACAGAGGCTCATTATCCTGGGTATATGTAATAAAAAGCAGAGGAGATCCCTTGCTTACTCCTAACAGCTTTGCTTCCGAGGCAGTAGTCCTGCAAATTCCAATCCATTTTTCTGACGCTGAAACGGTTACTTTTGCCTTTTCATGAAGAAATGAAAATAATGAATTATTATCAAATGTTTCATCTAATAAAAACGCATATTTTATTGGAAAATAATTTTTTTCGATTGCCACAGGCTGTCCGTCTGCATATCTTAAACGTGAAATGGAAATAACCTGGCTGCCTTTCTCCAGTCCTAACAGTTTCCTGGTTTTCTCATCTGGAGATACAAGACAGTTTTCCAGCATCTTTCCCCCCGGCTCCATGCCCATATAGCGGCACATCTCCGTAAAGCTCTGAAGATTTTTCATATCCTTGGTGAATTTAGGCCTGGAAACAAAGGTTCCCTTTCCCTGTTTCTTCTCTACCAGCCCCTTTTCTACTAAGCCGCTGACAGCGCTTCTTACTGTGATAATGCTGACTCCAAAGGATTTTGCCATCTCGCTTTCAGACTGGAGTCTTTCACCTGGCTGATAAACGCCGCACCGTATTTTTTCTTCTATCTGATTCATTAACTGCACGTATAATGGGGTCACTGTCTTTCCATTCAGCATAGCTATCGTTCCTCTATCTCTTTTTCAAATAATGTTACTGGCAAAACATATTAATATGTCTCGTCAATAACATTATATCTCAATCTTTTATAAAAGGCAAAGAATTTTCCTTATTCTTCCATGGTTTGAACAGTATTTTACTTAGTACTCTACTTTCCACATATAACGTCTCTCATCCATAGAATGGCCTCTCACCTCTGCCATCTGAGCCACGTAAAATCTCTCAATCGGGATCATGACAACCGGGTTAAAGAATTCTGCTACTTCCGGCGCAATTCTGCCCTGGTTTAACTCCTTAAAATCAATGGTAATATAGTTTTCTGCATACTGCTTCAGGAACTTCAGGCATCTCTCATCTAAGGCCCTCGTTCTTCCCTCGCTCATTAAGAGTATTATCGGAAGCTGTTTATCTGTAGTCTCGAACGGCCCGTGGAAATACTCTCCTGTATGCAGGCAGACGGCATGTTTCCACTGCATTTCCATGAAATGGCAGCAGCACATGGAGTAAGCCACACCATAGTTAGGACCTGATGCCAGTACATAGAAGATCGGCTCATCCTTGTAAGTGGTTGCCCACTTCTGAGCGATTGGAAGGGCCTTCTCTTTTCCCTCTGCAACGATCTGGTCAATCTCTGTATAAGCTGCCATGGCCTTGTCATAGTTTTCGTAGTTCTCAAACTGCTTTAATAACTCAAATCCAATGCGGAGAGCATTCGCCTGGTTGGAATCGCTGTATACCTGGTCGTCTCCATTGGAGTAGGTTACAACATACTGGCCTACCTTTGCCATGCCTGTCTCCATAGAACCTGTCATGGCAATCGTCACTGCGCCTGCGGCATTGGCTGTCTTCACTGCCTCCACGGTCTCAGGTGTTGCCTTTAAAGAGCAGATCACAGCCAAGCATCTGCTGTCCAACTCCTTCGGTACAGCGTGTACAAACTCATTGCTTGTATAGGTAGTAGCGCCAAAGGTCTTCGCCTCGCTCTGAAGCAGGTAAAGACCTGGGAAAATCGCAGCCTTAGAGCCTCCGCAGGCAACAAAATACACATGCTTTAATCCACCCGCCCGATCCATTTTCTCCTTAATCTCTTTAACAATTTCCTTTACCGTTTTCGTCATGATTCTTCCCTCCTGTTTTTCTGTTCTTATAGCGCTATACCAATGCCCTTCCGTATCCAAAGGCTCCCTGCACCAGGCAGGTTTTTGCCGCGAATTCGGCGCCTGCTACCATCGCCTTTTTGATCAAGGCTCCCCGGTTTCCCTGGTCTGCCCTGTCCTGCGCCTTTTTATCCTCCAGGCTTCCAATATAGGAAAGCAAAAACGCTGCGGCAAAGGAATCGCCGGCGCCCAGGGTGTCTACCGCCTTTACCAGCCTGGGGCTTTGACTGTAAAAGATTTCTCCATCATATACCAGAGAGCCATGGCTTCCCCTTGTCGCTATAACCATTGGGCAGCCGGCCCCGTAGATAGACTTGCAGATTTCCTCCGCCTCCTGTTCAGGTATGGAACCGCAGGACAAAAAGGCGTATCTGATATACGGAGCAGCCTGCCGAACCTTCTTTTCCTCCTTCCACTGTCCGGAAAAATCATAGGAGACCGACAGCCCCTTCTCTGCCAGCGCAGGCAGCTGGCTGTCAAAATAGCTGTTATTGCTTGTATGGATGTGTGAAAAGGTCTGAATATACTCCATATCCCCGTCCTCTAAGGTCAGGGGATGCTCCTTGGCGACTCCTCCTTTATTGCTCCCTAAAAATACTCTGTCCCCATTTTCCAGTGTCACTCTGGCATATCCGTTTTCTCCCTCATACTGTCTGCAGCGTTCATGCTTCACCCCTAATTGGTCTAACGTGGCAAGTATATGATTTGCAGCCTCATCCGATCCAAAGGTTCCCATATACGAAGAATCTGCCCCCAGCATTTTGGCATAGACAGCAAAATTCAAAGCCTGGCCCCCTGGGAACATGGTATTCAGATGTATATACTTATCGCACACATTATCTCCAATCCCGATCACTCTCATCCCCTTGCCCTCCCAGCAAATATAATATTATATAATATTATATTATAATATAATAATATTTTCCCGTTTTGTCAACACCCCGGTATACCGCAGAGCGGAAATCTCCACTCTCCTGTAAAGCTTTTTCCAACAGCCTCCTCCCCCTGATTTACGCTCCTAATAAAAAATACCTGCCCGACAGAGCCAAATAAAATTTAATTCCCAGACTCTGACAGACAGGCAAAGCGCTTATGATTTCTTTTTTGCTACCCCTTTCCTCTCTCATAGACATAGAAGGAAAAACATTCTCCCTTTACAAGCTGAACGCCGGCATAGAT
>JAHZAR010000003.1:65100-67949 GCA_019423835.1 Clostridiales bacterium
TACGCCACGCTCCTGATTCGAAGCAGCGCCCCTCCTTTTTTAACTTTTAAAAGCCTGGTCTCCTTTGCTCCCGCTCTGCACAGCTCAAACCATTTTTCTGATCCATCCACTGCCACCTCTCTTTTGTCCCTTAAATACTGAAACAGCGAATTATCATGAAAGGTCTCTCCCAGAAGAAATGAATAGCTCAATGGAAAGTAATTGTGTTCAATCACTACAGGCTCCCCGTCTGCGTACCGTACCCTGGAGATAAATACCGTTTGGCTTCCCGGCTCAAGCCCTAAGAGCCTGGCTATTCTTTCATCCGGCACAACTAGCCTGTTTTCCAGCATTCTTCCTCCAGCCCTTGCTCCATATCTGCCGCACAGCTCTGTGAAGCTCTGAAGGTTTTTCATATCTCGCGTATATTTCTTTTTGGTGACGTAGGTTCCCTTTCCCTGCTTTTTTTCAACCAGCCCTTTTTCTGCCAGGCTGCTGACGGCCTTTCTGACCGTTATAATACTTACCCCATATTGCTTCGAAAGCTCGCTTTCAGAGGGCAGGCGGGCCTCCGGCATTAAAATTCCTTCTGAGATTTTGGCCTCCAGCTCCTGTATCAGCTGAACATATAATGGTGTAGCTGCTTTTCCATCCAGCATAATTCCTCACATTTCCCCTGTCTAACATAACCAGGTACCTGTTTCTCTCCTCGCTCTTTCTCTGCCTTACTAAATCCTTTTCTTACTCCCAGTCCTTCTCCTGCCTCTATGCCAGCCTGTACTGATTTCCCTCTCGGATTACTCTGACTCCGTACTTGCTTTCTGCCTGATCCACAGATACCTTGTGTTCAATACAGTCCCGAAGCACTGCCTTTGGATCTCTCTTTTTGGGATCCCCGTATCCTCCGGCTCCCGGCGTATGGACCGTTACAGTATCTCCCTTATGGAGGGGAATATCCGTACATTTTGACATCAGCTTTTCCACGGTTCCATCTGCCCTTGTGATAAAATACTCGCCTCCGGCTCCCGGCAGTCCTCCATACAGTCCCCACGGCCTGTAAAGCTGCCTGTCTCCCAGCCCTGTAAAGCTTATATTGTCATACATGGCCTCAAAAATCCTCTCAATTCCAAGGCCTCCCCTGTACTGTCCCGCCCCTCCGCTGTTTTCAATCAAGCCATACTTGTGTACTGTCAGCAGAGGAAATTCCATCTCAAGAGCCTCGACTGGCAGATTGGAAGTGTTCGTCATATGTACCTGAACCCCGCTCAGGCCATCCCGGCCGTTCTGCGCTCCGGAACCTCCGGCAATTGTTTCCAGATATACATAAAAATGGGAGGAATCCTGCGGGTCAGCGCCGCTGAAAATAGCTGAGGTGCAGGAGGAATTGCAGCCTGCCATAGCCCTCTTTGGCACTGCAGGCCCAAGGGCGCCGAAAATCACATCCGCCACCCTCATACAGGTGTCTATTCTCGCTCCCACCGGAGCCGGATTCACCGCGTTCACAATGCTCCCCTCCTCGGCTTCCACCTGGAATGCCCGGTAAATCCCCGCGTTTGACGGAATCTCCGGATCAATCAGCGCCTTCAGGCAGTAGAACACTGTCGCCAAAAGGCCGTTTTTTGTCACGTTATTGGGGCCGTTCACCTGGGGATCAGTTCCGGTAAAATCCAGATACATGAAGTCGTCTTTAATACTGATTTTCACGTGGATTTTAATAGGACTTGGATGGTTAATGCCGGCGTCGTCCATATAGTCCGTAAACTCATACTCTCCATCCGGAAGAGCTTTGATTCCCGCCCGCAGTCTCCGCTCCGCATAGTCCTGAAGCTCATGCATACTGTCAATCAGAAGCGTATGATACCGTTCAAAGGCCTCCAAAAGCCGTCTTGCCCCCACTCGATTGGAAGCGATCTGGGCCTGCAAATCCCCCTGCCTCTCTCCTGGTATCCGGCTGTTGGCCAGCAGAAAGCTCACAATATCCTCCTGGATTTTTCCATTTTCACACACCCTTACCAGAGGGATTTTTAACCCTTCCTGAAAAATGCTTACTGCGTCTCCTGAGGTAGAGCCAGCCACCTTTCCCCCTACATCGCTGTGGTGGGCCAGATTTGCCACCCACCCGATCAGTGTTTCCCCTGCAAAGACAGGCTGAGCCACTGTAATGTCCGGCAGATGTGTTCCGCCTCCATTGTAGGGATCATTTCCCATAAACATATCTCCGGGATGTATTTCAGATATGGGATGTTTCCTGTAAACCTCCTTGATAATCCCTAGAAGGGAACCCAGGTGCATGGCCACATGCTCCGCCTGCGCTACCATGTTCCCCTCCGGATCAAACACAGCAGTCGAAATATCTCTTCTCTCTTTTATGTTCGTGGAATAGGCGCTTTTTATCAGAGCCACTCCCATCTCCTCGGCGATTGAGAGCAGGAGATTTCCCACAATCTCCACTGTCACCGCGTCCACTCTCTTTCCCATTACCTCTTCCCTCCCTCATAAGTCACGCGAAGATTCCTGTAACAGTCTGTATATGCCGTCCATCCCGGCGGAATCACAGAGGTAGAATCCATCTGCTCAATAATCGCCGGCCCTTCGATCTGGCTTCCCGGCACAAAATCCTCTCTCCGGTAAATGTTCGTGGGAATATATCTGCTTTCTCTGTCAAACAGCACCTGCCTTACAGATACCGGCAGGGGCGCGGCGGCATCCTTCGCAACCGGCTCCGCTTTCAGATCCGGCTTCACAATGTCTCCTACTGCGCTTACCCGGTAATTGACCATCTGAATCCGCATCGCCCGGTTGAAATATCCGTAAGAGCGGTTGTGCTCCTGATGGAATTTTTCTATCATCTCTTCCATGGCTTTTTCTGT
>JAHZAR010000003.1:67959-78337 GCA_019423835.1 Clostridiales bacterium
GATCTCATAATTCTGCCGCTCATATCTGCACTCAATGAAGTACGTAAAGCTTCTGTCCTTCCTGTCTATTCCCTCTCGATCTAAAAGCTCGCTGCCTTCCCTTGTGAGAGAATCAAATATCTCCTGTACCCTGCAAAGATTCTCTCTGTCCGCTATCATCACACGGGAGCGGCTGATATCGAACTTTGTGTCTGCCATCAGAAGCCCCAGGGAGCACAGGGTTCCCGGTGAGGGCGGAATCAGCACAGAGGTAATTCCCATGTCCTGCGCAACCTCGCAGGCGTGCAGCGGGCCGGCGCCTCCAAATGCCATCAGCGTAAATTCCCTGGCGTCATAGCCCCGCTCTACAGAAACCACACGGATCGCTCTTGTCATGTTGGAATTGACGACTGATATAATTCCGGCAGCCGCCTGGGCGAGAGTCAAATCGGAAGGCCTGCAGATCTGCTCCTCCACAGCCTGTCTGGCCAGTTCTGGATATACCTCCATCCTTCCTCCCAGAATCCTTTCCTGATTCAACTTCCCTAGGATAAGGTTGGCGTCTGTCACACAGGGCTGTGTTCCTCCTCTCCCATAGCAGGCAGGTCCCGGAGTTGCTCCGGCGCTGTCCGGCCCTACCTTGAGGGCTCCTCCTGCGTCAATACGGGCGACAGAGCCTCCTCCCGCTCCCACTGTCACAATATCGATCATGGGAATCCGGGCTGGATATCCTTCCACCAGGCGTTCATTCGAGAGAGACGCCTTTCCATGTTCTATCAGACTTACATCAATACTCGTTCCACCCATATCGAAGGTGATAATCTTGTCAATACCGCACTGCTTTCCAATATAAGCCGCCCCAATCACTCCCGCACTCGGACCGGATACAGCCGTCTTGATCGGGCAGTCAATAGTTTCCGCAATGGAGATCACAGAGCCGTTCGACTGGGTAACATAGGGAGCTACCGTGATCCCGGCCTCCTTAATCGAGTTCTCAAAATTGTGAACATACGTCTCCATCACCGGGCCCAGGTAGGCGTTCAGAACCGTTGTGCTCATTCTTGAGTACTCGCGAAACTCCGGCACCAGCTCGTGGGAGACTGATACATAAACCTCCGGATATTCCTCCCGGATGATCTCCTTAATCCGTTTCTCATGGGAGGGATTCAAAAAGGAAAACAGCGTACACACAGCGATGGCCTTTGCTTTCCTGTCTTTCAGATACCTCACGGCTTTTCTGACACTTTCCTCATTCAGCGGCGTCCTCACCGTGCCGTCATAGAGAATCCTCTCCTCTGCTTCGCAGTTCATTCCATCCGGAATCAGGCTTTCAGGTTTCTGTTTTGACAAATCATACAGGGAAGGGCGCTTCTGCCAGCCGATTTCCATCAGATCCCGGAATCCCTTTGTTGTGATAAGTCCCAGCTTTGCCCCCTTCCTCTCTATCAGAGCATTGGTAGCCACCGTTGTCCCGTGGGCCAGATAGCCAACCTGAGAAGGGGAAATTCCATTATCTGAAAGTACATAAAGGATCCCGCTGACAATAGCCCGCGACGGATCTTCCGGCGTCGAACTCTGCTTAAAGTGCTTCAGGACTCCCGTCTCCGTATCAAACGTCGAGAAATCCGTAAATGTTCCTCCCACATCTACCCCAATCAAAAAACTCATACTGTCACCTCATAATGTTTTATGTAAATGATGTTCTGTGTCCGAAAGCCCCTCTCATCAGGCAGGCTTCAGCCGCAAAGCCCCTTCACCTGTCCTTCAACTCAGGCCCCTTCTTATTTCCGCCCTGCATCCGGCCATCAGGGCCGCCCCTCTCGCTCCATCCTCCAGAAGCTTCTCCATTGCTTCCAGCTTATCCCTGTACTCTGCATACAGATTAAGCTCAATCTCGGTATGCTCCGGAACCTTTACCATGTCTTCATCCCCTGTCTCCAAAATTCTCGCCGTGAAAAAGGTTCCCGTCGGGAGTCTCTTCCTTGCAAATTCCAGAATAATCTGAAACATCTCCAGGGCTTCCAGAGCATTCCCCATTTTGGAATTTGCTTTCCCTGTCTGCCGCTCTGCAAGCCCGTCGTCTTTTACGCCGGCAAAAGCGGCCCTGATTCTCTCCTTCATTTCCTATTCCCTCCCATTTTCTGTCACGGTCCTGGCATTTAACGGAATATAAGTGTAATTTGGCCGCTTTCTCTCAAACTCCTCCCTGACTTCCTTTAACGCCTCTGGGTTAGAAAACAGCTCGATCCCTGTCAGTCCCATCACCTTCGCCGCCACCAGCATTCCCTTCATGCAGATGCCGCTTCTTCCCTGCGCTACCTCCTGCCAGCTGTGCCCCAGTGTATCCTTTGCATAGCAGGCCACAACACACTGGGCGGTAGGCGTTGTCCAGCTTACATCGCAGATATCTGTGGAACCTGGCTTATGTATCTCTATTTCCCTGAACGGGTAAAGGACATCATTGTACGGCTTTCCTTTTACCTGCTCGATAATATCCTCGGCCTGCTCCTCATAGAGGAGGCGCATCAGGTCGAAGGTCGGCTCTTCGCACCCATCAGGCATAGCCTGATGCATTTTTTCTGCATACCGCCAGTCCTCTTCTGTCATGGGCACTGTACCCACCTTCTCATACTTGGAGTACATAATGCGCTCCAGGCTGCGGTTTGGCAGCAACTCGCTGTAGCCGGTTTTGTACTCTGCCGTCAGCTGGCACCCGCTGGCCACTGCGGCGCCCTTGGCGACACAGTGAAGAAGGCTCATAGCCTCCCGGATCTGAGCCCCCGTATGGGCCCGGTAGGAATACAGGATTTTTGCCCGCTCGGGCAGCTCCCCTTCCTTCTCATCTCCTGTTTCAAGAATAGAAGAGCGCACGACAAAACACGGTTCCAGATGATGCCTGAGATTCTGGGCCCCCATCAGAAACAGGTTTAACCCGTCCAGGGCGCTGGCCCCGTTTCCTCCCTCAAAGGTATACTCTACCTTCTGCTGGGCATGGAAATTGATAGACCAGATCCCGTTGTCATCGGTCGGGTGCCAGCTGATCGCTGCCGCGCAGTCGTCAAACAGACCTGCATTGTTCATCAGAACTTTTCCGCCTCCGCCCTCCTCTGCCGGGCAGCCGTAAAACCTGACCGTTCCTTTCCTGCGGCTGGATTCCAGATAATCTTTGCAGGCCACAGCCGCTGCCGCTGCTGCCGTTCCCAGGATATGATGGCCGCAGCCATGACCGCAGCCGTTCGGTACAATGGGCTTTCTCTCTGTCGTATCGGCCTCCTGGCTGATGCCTGGAAGGGCGTCATATTCCCCCATAAACCCTATCACCGGCTGCCCTTCGCCCCACTCCGCGACGAAGGCGGTAGGCATACCGGCTACACCGGATGTAATCCGGAACCCCTCGTCTTTCAAAAGCCCAGCCAGGCATTCAGAAGACTTGTACTCCTGAAAAATCGGCTCTGCCCAGTCCCAGATTTTCAGACTCGCGTCAATATAGTTCTGCCTTTTCTTTTCTATCAGTTCTAAAATCTCATTTTCTGTGATCATATGCTCTCCTCCTGTTTCCCGCCAGCTCTGTGGCAGGCAGCATAATGTCCCTTCTTATATTCCCGAAGCTTTGGTTCCTGCTCCCTGCACATCTGACAGGCCAGGGGACAGCGCGGATGAAAGCGGCATCCGGACGGCGGATTCAGAGGGCTTGGTACGTCTCCCGCAAGAATTATCCGTTTCCTCTCCACAAAAGGATCCGGTATGGGGATCGCTGACATTAAAGCCTTTGTATACGGATGAGCCGGATTTTCATAAATTTCTTCCTTGTCCGCCAACTCTACCAGCTGCCCCAGATACATAACCGCCACCCTGTCGCTGATATGCTTGACCACGCTTAAATCGTGAGATATAAACAGAAAGGTCAGGTTCAATTTCTCCTTCAGCTCATTCATCAGATTCAGTACCTGGGAGCGAACTGATACATCCAGCGCAGAGACAGGCTCATCACAGATCACAAGCTCCGGGTTCAGCGAGAGGGCTCTGGCTATCCCGATTCTCTGCCTCTGCCCTCCTGAAAACTGATGCGGATACCTTCCCATGATCCGGCTGTCAAGTCCCACCAGAGTCAGCAGCTCTGCCACCCGCTCCTCCATCTCGTCCTTTTTTACAAGCCCATGAATTTTCAGAGGCTCTCCTACAATATCTCCCACGGTCATTCTGGGATTCAGAGAGGCAAAGGGATCCTGAAAAATGATCTGAAGCTTCTTTCTGTACTGTCTGAGCTCCTCCTGATTCAGCTTCCTGATATCTGTTCCATCCAGGAGGATTTCACCGTCTGAGGGCTCTGTCAGCCTTAATATACTCCTTCCAAGAGTAGATTTTCCGCAGCCGGATTCCCCTACCAGTCCCAGAGTTTCTCCTCTTTTTATTTTGAGGTTTATTCCATCGACAGCCTTTACATATCCCACGGTATGCTTAAACAGTCCTCTGGTAATGGGAAAATATTTTTTTAAATTTCTAATCTCCAGTAAAACCGGGCTATCCCCCATACTCCCCATCCGCCTTTCCCTCTTTGTACAGCCAGCATCGTGCCTTCTGACCGCCGTATACAAACAGATCTGGTTCCTTTTCTCTGCATATCTCCATGGCCTGCGCACATCTGGGACAGAACCTGCAGCCTTTGGGCATCTCATTCAGCCCCGGAACCATACCTTTTATCACATGCAGCTTCTCTACCGTCTGATCCAGACGGGGAATTGACTCCAGCAGCCCTCTTGTATACGGATGAAGCGGATTCCTGAAGATCTCCTCCACAGCCCCGTATTCTACTACCTGGCCTGCATACATGACCAGTACCCTGCGGGCCATCTCCGCAACCACTCCCAGATCATGGGTAATCATCATAATCGAGGTTCCAAACTGCCTCTGAAGCCGTCTCAGCTCGTCAAGAATCTGCGCCTGTATCGTCACGTCCAGAGCAGTGGTCGGTTCGTCTGCAATTAAAAGCTCTGGCCGGCAGGAGAGTGCCATGGCTATCATCACTCTCTGCCTCATTCCTCCGCTGAGCTGATGAGGATACTCTCTCATTCTCTGCTCCGGAGATGGAATTCCCACAAGGCGAAGGGTTTCCACTGCCTGTTCAAAAGCCTGTTTTTTATCTGTCTGCTGATGAAGGACAATCGCCTCCATGATCTGCTTTCCCACCGTATAGACTGGGTTAAGAGATGTCATAGGCTCCTGGAAAATCATGGAAATCCTGTTTCCCCGGATTTTTCTCATCTCTTTTTTATCCAGCTTCAGAAGATCCCTGCCATCATAAAGGATCTCTCCCCCAGTAATATAGACAGGGGGAGAAGAAACCAGCTTCAAGATGGACAGCGCCGTCATGCTCTTGCCGCAGCCGGATTCCCCCACAATCCCCAGGATCTCTCCTCTGTTTAACTGAAAACTGACATCCTGCACTGCATGTCTGTATCCCTGTTTTGTTTTAATACTTGTCCTGAGGTTTTTTACTTCAAGCAATGGCTCCATTTCTGCCTCCTGTCCCTGCTCATCCGGCCGCAGCTAGAATCATCTCTCACGCCGCTGCCGCCAGACTTCTTCATAAACCAATTTCCAACCCTTCTTTCCTCTCCCTGTTACTGCTCGAACGTCCAGGCGTAGGCATTAAAGTTCAGATGGATGAAGTCGTCGGCCGGAATATTTTTAATGCTGTCTTTATAAACAGGCGAAGCGTTGTCATGGTAAAGCCAGATATACGTCGGCTCATCGTGAAGAAGCTGCTGATACTCGTCATAAATACGCTTTTTCTCCTCCACTGTCATCGCGTCATGTCCCTTCTGAGCCAGCTCATAATACCTGGGATCTGTAAAATTGCAGAAATTCTGCGCGCCGTCCGGCTGCATCAGAACCCTGGAATCGTCCGGATCCAGAGACCCCGCTCCTCCCAGAATAGACAGATCGCATTCGCCCTCCCTGGCCATCACAATCAGAGTCGCCCAGTCTACCATCTGCACATTGACCTTCACTCCAATATCAGCCAGATTCTGCTGGATAATCAGCGTCGCCGCCTCCCTGGGAGCGCTGGTATTATAGCTTACAAACGTCAGCTCCCTGTCAAAATCCCATCCTGCCTCTTCAAGAAGCTCTCTGGCTCCTTCCGGATCATAGGGATCTCCTGCTATAGCGTCGTTAAAGTACTGGTTATCCGGGTTTAAGGGACTGACCGCAATCACCCCGTTTCCATAAAGCCCCTGCTCAATAATGGCATTTCTGTCAATCGCCTTGCTGAAAGCCAGCCTTACCCGGTAATCCTGAAGATATTCCTTTTCACAGTTGACCGACATGTACGTATATTTCATAGATGGCCTGGATTCCGCCACCAGCCCCTCCGTTGACTGCAAAAGCGCCAGATCCTGCAGCGGCACATCGTCGATAACACAATCCAGTTCCCCGCTCATAAGAGCTGCCGAAAAATTCGCGGGAGCCATTACCTTAAAGACAATGCGATCCACATTAGGCGCTCCCAGGAAGTAATCCTTATTAGCCAGAACCGTTATGCTCTCTCCGGAAACCATACTGTCAAAAATAAAGGGGCCTGTCCCTATGGGATGCTGCCAGTACTCGTTCTTTTCCATCTCCTCCATCGGCACATCCTTCAAAAGATGATACGGCATGGGGTAATATCTCTGCGCGTCTATACTCAAAAAGGTGGAAACTGCCACAGGGTTTTTAAAATGATACTCTACCGTGTGATCGTCTGCCGCCACAACCCCCAATGCAGACAGATCCGTACATACTCCATTTTCATCCGTTCCTTCCAGAGAAGAAAAATAGCTTCTTCTTGTCACAGTAGAAGCCTCTGCCGATCCGACCTGAGCGGCAAAAACCATATCCTGAGCGGTGAAGGGCTCCCCATCGTGCCATTTTACGTCTGGATTCAGATGGAAAGTGATTACTTTTCCGTCCTCCGACTGCTCCCAGCTATCTGCCAGCCTTGAGGAGAACGTGCCGTCGTAGCTTGTATACACAAGCCTGTCATAGATAAAATCATAAATCTTGTCACCTGATGTAGATGTAGCGTTATAGGGATGATACGTATTCGGCTCAGAGCTGATGCCAATCGTAATCACATCTTTGTGCACTGTGCCGCTCTCCTGCGTAGCCTGCCCTTCCTGGGAAGCCGCCTGCGTACTCCCGCTCTCTCCCGCTCCCTCTCCCTGACAGGCTGTCAGGCCAACTGCCAGGAAAATTCCCAGTGCTGCCATCCATAATTTTTTCATAACCCACTCTCCTTTTTATTTGATATTAAAATAATAGTATCTCAAAAGACAGATTCCTTGCGTCCCCCGTTTCTCCTCCCCGCTGTATCTACACCTTCATCCTGGGATCAAGCGCGTCTCTCAGCCCGTCTCCGATAAAATTCACGCAGCATATGGTAATAACCAGGAGAAGCCCCGGCGGAATCCATACCCATGGCCGGGAGGTGAGGACCGTCAGAGACTGGGCCCCATTCAGCATGTTTCCCCATGAGGCCTGCGGTGGCTGAACACCCATTCCCAGAAAGCTCAGGCTGGATTCCTGGAGAATCGCGCCTGCCACGCGGAAGGTGGCCGCCACAATAATAGGGGCTACCGCGTTAGGAAGCAGATAGCGCGTAATAATCCTCCCATCTTTAGCTCCCACCGCCCGTGCTGATTCTACATACTCCTTCTGGCGGATAGCCAGTACATTTCCCCTGATCAGCCGGGCAAATTCCGGCCACCCCATAATCCCGATAATTACAATCACTGACCACATGGAAGGACCAATGATGGATACCAGCACAAGAATGAGGATAATGGAAGGGAAAGAGATAAAAATATCTGCTATCCTCATGATCACCGCGTCTGCAATCTTCCCGTAGTAGGCGGCAATCAGCCCCAAGGGTACCCCGATTCCAATACTGATCGCCGTAGAGAGGAGACCTACCAGAAGAGATACCCGTCCCCCATAGATCAGCCTTGCAAAGTTGTCCCTTCCCGTACTGTCAAGCCCCAGTGGGAGTCCCTTCTCAGGAGTCCCATAGGGAAGCCCTCTTCCGATTGTATAGGGATCCAATGCCATAATCATGGGAAGCACCGTAACTGTTACAATTAACAGGAAGAGCACGACCGTTCCTGTAATCGCAAGCCTGTGATTTACAAACCGCTTTAATACATCATTAAAATAAGACTGCTTCTTTAAATTCCCCATATATTACCTCTCATCAATTATACGTAATTCTAGGATCCAGATAGGCGTACAAAATATCTACAAGGAGGTTCGTAACCAGCACCACAATCGCGATAACAACCGAAATTCCCATAATCACAGGGTAATCTCTGGAGGTAATGGAATTAATCATAAGCGTCCCCAGCCCAGGCCATCCAAACACCTTTTCCACAACCACAGAGCCGCCAATCATAAAAGGAATCGATCCGCTCAGAACCGTAACAATCGGAATCAGCGTATTTCGGAAGGCATGTACAATCACCACCGCTCTTTCCCTGACTCCCTTTGCCCTGGCTGTCCTCACGTAATCTTCATTCATCACCTCCAGCATATTGCTTCTCACATGGCGCATCACTTTTCCGATTTCTGGTATAGCGATAGCAGCCGCCGGAAGTATCAGGTGCCTGATAACCACGCCGATAGAGTGAGAACCGCTGGAATCATACATACCGCCGAAAGGCAGGAGCTTTAATTTTACCGCAAAGATGTAAATCAAAATCATCCCCAGAAAGAAGCCGGGGACTCCTGTCATCACAAAAGCTGCTGTGGATACGGAATAATCCCGAAGCGAATATGGCTTCAGCGCCGAGATAAGCCCTAAAGGGATTCCTACCAGATAGGACAAAAGAATCGCTGTCACCGTAAGAGAAAGAGTAGCTCCAATCCGTTCTGTTATCATATCTGAAACAGGCCTGTAGGAGGTATAAGAAAATCCCATATTTCCATGCAGAAATTCCTTCAGCCAGGACAGATATTGAATGTAAACGGGCTGATCCAGTCCCAGTTCCGCGGAGCGTCTGGCAACCTCCTCTTTTGTCATCCCAGGATCTGCTAACAGCGCGTCCAAAGGAGAACCAGGCGCTAATGTGGACATAAAGTAGACCAGAATGGTAATTCCAAAAAATGTGATCACCGCCAATGCAGTTCTCCTGATAATATAATTTGTCATGGCATCTCCTCCCCGTTACCCCTCTTTTATTAAGCACATATATTTTATATCTTTATATATAACTATATAACTTTTTATAATGTCCTATCCTTTTAATTGATAATATCATGTAATAGGTAATATGTCAATATCAGATTGTTTATTCTATTTTGTTTTAATTTTTAATTTTTCTAAATCAAAACTGCTTATATAAGATTTATTAAAAAAAGCTTCAGCTTGCCAAACAAATTTGGCTTTGCTAAAGCTTTTAAACTTAATCTTTATAATTCTCTGTTTAATTATAAAAAAATAGAGAAAGCACAAGACGGGATTCGTACCAACATACATTCTGTTTTTTACCTTCGATCATCCCAAAATAAACCGGCTTTCTTTTTTCTGATTTTGGGAAGAGAGGCCGGTTAAGAGCTGCTGCAGGCAGCGGCAGTTCGATTACCTCTTGGTACAAGCAAAGTACGGAAAGCCAGGATACATAAAAGGCGGCCTACCTTCCTATTACTGGAGGGGCTATCCCTCCAATCCAAAGAGGAAAGGAGGGGGTGTCAATGATTATATATCCTGATTTGATTCAGTTTTATATATTCATTGTAAACCTCGTAGGATTATGTTATACGATCTTCCGGGGAAAGAAATAGCCGCCAGTTACTCCGAATAATTGACGGCGATCCATTAGGGTTGTAACTTTACTATTTAGAGGACAGGCCGTGTATCTCTGGCTTTCCCTTTTCCATTTATATATACCACACATCCAAATATTTTCAAGCGGAACTCCCTGCCTTTTTGTCTATAACCGGGCATGGAAGGAAACTCTTTCTCTCATTCTATGCCCGGTTTAGACTTTGCCCTGGTAAACGAAAGACGCCAGGACGCCGTTTTTCCCGACCATCGGCTGGTCAAAACGGTTGTTCCTGCAGCGCTCCGAAAAGGCTGCGCCGCTGCTGGTAAACCTGTTGTTTGCGTGGTAAATCCAACGGACAGATTTTTTCGTGGGCTATGTTTAATTAGCCCACTGACGGAAGAAGAAACCTGTAATCCCATAGCAAAAGCGCTGTGAATGAACGAAAAAATAGACAACAGGATAATTGACATAAAAATATGTCTTCATTCCACCACCATAAAGAAAAAGCGAAAAACCTGATAAATTCAAAGTTTCCGCCTAACTTAAAAAGAGCGCGAGACGGGATTCGAACCCGCGACCCTCGCCTTGGCAAGGCGATA
>JAHZAR010000030.1:0-7988 GCA_019423835.1 Clostridiales bacterium
TTTATTCGGCAAAACGCCGACAGCACAGCAAAGAAGCGGTTCGAAGGAGAGGCAGGATTTGCAAAAAGTAGTTGAAAAACGGCATATTATAGTATAAAATGAAAAAGATTAAGACAGATCATTCAAGGAGGAATATCATTTATGGTATCAGCTGGCGATTTTAGAAACGGCATTACAGTGGAAATCGAGGGAAATGTATTCCAGATTGTCGAGTTCCAGCACGTAAAGCCAGGCAAGGGCGCTGCATTCGTAAGAACTAAACTTAAAAATATCAAAAACGGCGGTGTTGTTGAGAAGACCTTCAGACCTACTGAGAAGTTCCCGGCAGCCAGAATTGACAGAGTTGATATGCAGTATCTGTACTCTGACGGAGATTTATTCCATTTTATGAACGTGGAGAACTACGAGCAGATCGCTCTGACAGCCGAGCAGATCGGCGATGCCCTGAAGTTTGTAAAGGAGAACGATATGGTTAAGATCTGCTCCCACAACGGAGAGGTATTCTCTGTGGAGGCTCCGTTATTTGCTGAGCTTGAGATCACAGAGACAGAGCCGGGCTTTAAGGGAGATACCGCCACAGGCGCTACCAAGCCGGCGGTTGTTGAGACAGGCGCTACTATCTACGTTCCGTTATTCGTAGAGATCGGCGACAAGGTAAAAATCGATACACGTACAGGCGAGTACCTGTCCAGAGTATAAGAAGAACGAGTTCGCCCAGAGCGGACTTTTCCGCCGGGGCATGGCTGTCAGGGACAGTCATTTTCCGCTCCGCGGACCGGCGAAGAGGGCCATGGAGGCTTTCGATGCAGAAGAGATGGAAACGGAAAAAGGAACTGTTGTAAAATACCTTCACACAGCTATTTTACAGCAGTTCTTTTGTTTAGGAGAACAGACGGAGCCGGTGTCCCCGGCTGTATGCCGGATTTGGCCGACTGGCAGGGAGAACATACGGGGAAAAGTGCGCCTGAAGGAAGAACGGGCTTCAAGGCAGAAATGAGGGAAGGCAGAGGATCAGGCGCCTGAGATACAGATGAAGGGGACGATAGATTGGACAGGGAGCTGAGAAGGGGAAGACGGGATGGCTGGCCCAGAGAAAGCCGGGACGATGCGCCTGGGCCAGGACGGGAGGGAGCACGCAGCAGGAATCCCAGAATGCGGAGAGAGTGGATGAGACGTCAGAGAAACAGGCGGTTTGGAGTGATTGGAGCGGCAGCAGCCGTTTTTCTCGTGGCAGGAATTCTGATTGGATGGTTTCTAAGAGGAAGCCTGATCAGAGACCCGGTCAAT
This sequence comes from Clostridiales bacterium, assembly GCA_019423835.1. GTDB lineage: Bacteria > Bacillota > Clostridia > Lachnospirales > Lachnospiraceae > Otoolea. The sequence goes on from JAHZAR010000030.1 coordinate 1,288, forward strand.
CTCGCAGCCATTGAGATGCCGGACTGGGTGACACAGGAGCTTCTGACCATCAATCCGTATTCGCGGCCCGGGACAAAGCTCTGTTCCGTAAACGGGATCGTCGTTCACTATGTGGGAAATCCGGGAACCACAGCGGAACAGAACAGAAACTATTTTGAGGGACTGAAGGATCAGACCGGGGAAAATAAGGTATCAGTCAGCAGCAATTTTATTATCGGCATGGACGGGGAGATCATCCAGTGCGTTCCCATTGATGAGATGGCATACGCATCCAACAGCAGAAACTCTGACACGATTTCCATTGAATGCTGTCATCCTGAGGCAGACGGCAGGTTCACCCAGGAGACCTATGAGTCGCTGGTCAGACTGACTGCCTGGCTGTGCAATGAGCTGAAGCTGAAGCCAAAAGATGTGATCCGCCACTACGATGTGACAGAGAAGGCATGCCCCAAATATTTTGTCGACCACCCGCAGGAGTGGGAGACGTTTCTGAAGGATGTGAAGAAAGCAATGAGGGCGGGGTGACAGGTGCAGGCAGATCCTTCGGAAAAACAGGAAAGTCTGGTTGATCTTGCCGGAAAATTGGATTATAATTATAGATTGCGCATAGAGACGGGAAAGAGCTGTCAAAAGAGACAGAGGCCGGCCGGAAAGGCAGGGACTGATGCAGGCGGGCTTCAGGACAGGAGCGCAGACTCAGAATACCAGAAAAGGAGAAGCGGAAATCATGAAGAAAATGATTGACTTAATTGTGGCAGAGCTGACGCCTGCCTTTACGGAATGCGGATATGATGAAAAATATGTGAAGGTGACGGTTTCCAACCGGCCGGATCTGTGTGAATATCAGTGTAATGGAGCCATGGCAGCGGCCAAGGCTTACAGAAAGAAACCGATAGATATCGCAAATGAGGTGGTGGAGAAGGCAAAGGAGAGCCGGATGTTCTCTGAAATCGGAGCTGTGATGCCGGGGTTTATCAATCTGCGCATTTCTCCGGAGTATCTGGCCGGCTACATGAACGAGATGGCGGCAGATGAGAAATACGGGCTGGAGGAAACAAAGGCTCCTGAAACGATTATCATTGACTATGGAGGAGCCAACGTGGCAAAGCCTCTCCATGTCGGTCATCTGCGCTCTGCTGTTATCGGCGAGAGTATTAAGCGGATCAGCCGCTATATGGGGCACCATGTGATCAGTGATGTGCATCTGGGGGACTGGGGACTTCAGATGGGACTGATTATTGAGGAGCTTCATGACAGACAGCCGGAGCTTCCGTATTTTGATGAAAGCTTTACAGGGGAGTATCCGGAGGAGGCGCCCTTTACCATCTCCGAGCTGGAGGAAATCTATCCGGCTGCCAGCGCCAAGTCAAAGGTGGATGAAGCGTTTAAGGAGAGGGCTCAGGAGGCTACCTTCAAACTGCAGAGCGGCTATGCCCCCTACCGGGCGATCTGGAAGCACATTATGAATGTTTCCCTGAAGGATTTAAAGAGAAATTATGCTAACCTGAATGTTTCCTTCGATTTGTGGAAGGGAGAGAGCGATGCACAGCCCTATATTCCGGCCCTGATCCAGGACCTCGTTGACAAGGGACTGGCTTATGAAAGCCAGGGAGCGCTGGTCGTGGACATCGCCGAGGAGACCGATTCCAAGGAGCTTCCTCCCTGCATTGTGAGAAAGTCTGACGGCGCGGCTCTCTATGCCACCTCCGATCTTGCGACGATTGTGCAGAGGGAGCAGGATTTTCACCCGGATCGCTATATCTACGTGGTAGACAAGCGCCAGGAACTTCACTTTACCCAGGTATTCCGTGTGGCGAAGAAGGCCGGAATTGTAAAGGAGGATACAAAGATGATCTTCCTCGGCTTCGGCACCATGAACAGCAAGGACGGCGGCCCGTTTAAGACCAGGGACGGAGGCGTCATGAGGCTGGAACACCTGATCGATGAGATTGATGAGGAAGTTTACAGGAAGATTCAGGAGAAGCAGAGAGTTCCGGAGGAGGAGATGAGAAGGACGGCCGAGATGATCGGCCTTGCGGCCTTAAAATACGGAGATCTCTCCAATCAGGCTACCAAGGATTACGTGTTCGATGTGGATCGATTTATCTCCTTTGAGGGAAATACAGGCCCTCATATTCAGTACATGGTCGTGCGCATCAAGTCCATTCTGGAAAAGTACGGGGAGCTGATGGGCGGGGCCTACAGCCTGATTCCGGTCCGCCCGGCGGCATCAGAGACAGAGAAAAAGCTGCAGCTTGAACTGTGCCGTTTCGGAGAAGTGGTGGAGTCAGCCTTTGCGGAGACAGCGCCTCACCGAATCTGCCAGTATATGTATGACCTGTCTGATGCGTTCAACAATTTCTATCTGGTGAACAAAATCATCGGCGAGGAGGACAGGGAAAAGCAGGCAGGCTTTATCAGTCTGATCAGCCTGACAAAGGATGTTTTAAATGCCTGCATGGATCTTCTGGGAATGGAAGCGCCGGAACACATGTAGGCGCATGAAGGCAGGCCGGAGGACGAAAAACAGAGGCCTGTTCAGGGAGGTTGCCATATGGAGGTGAAGGAACTGTCGTCCGATGCATTCTGGAAGGGAGAAATCCGCATTTCAGGGAAGGTGGAGGACGAGGGGCACATCTATCATACGAAGGTTTACATCAAGGGTAGTCAGATTTTTGACTACTCTTGTTCCTGTAGTGGGGGAAAATCCGGCCGGACTATGTGCCGGCACGGACAGGAGCTCTGCAGGGTGTATCAGACAGAGGAATTTGGGAGGGCGGAAAAGCCTGTGTCCACTTCCCAGTCTGTGAGGATGATGATACAGGAATACACAAACCGCCAGGTGGCGGAAATCGTGGCAGAGAGCGAGGGGGAGGATGTGGAGTTTCTGCGTCTACTTCTCGTACGCAGGGAGGGCCTCTTTCTTGAGGCCAGCTTAAAGAGAGGGCGCGAGTATCTTCTGAAGGATCTGGCTGCCTTTGCCCAGGCGGTGAGGGAGGGGAGATACGTGGAATATGGCAGAGGGCTGGCCTTTAACCACAGCCTGAATGCCTTTACAGAGGCCAGCAGAGGAGCGGCCGGCTTTGCCTCCCAGCTGGCTCTCGCGTATCTGGATCACTACGGGCAGATAAGGAGAGGTCAGATGCCTGAGGCTCCTGTGCTCCGAAGCCTGAGACTGGGGAGAGCAGATGCAGACCGCTTTTTTGAAATAATGGAGGGCAGGAGCCTGCAGTGCGAGGATATGAGGGGACACAGGAGAAGTCTGTCGGTCGTCAGCGGGGATCCCGATTTCTGCGTGACCGTGAAAAAGGCCGGAAAGGATGGAATCAGGGTGAGTGTGCCGCCGGATCTGCTTGTCTTTGAAGGGGAGAAAAGTCTCTACGTGGCAGATACCAGAAAGCTGTACCGATGCGGCAGAGAATACACGGAAGCCATGGCCGTGTTTCTGTCCGAACTTTTGAAAAACCGTGAGGAGCCTGGGAGTGCCCTTGTGGGGGAGAGAGATATTCCCCTGTTTTATGAGCGGGTGTTAAAGGGAATGGAGGCGTTTGGGATTCTTGCGCAGGAGGGAGTGGATCTGGAGCTGGCAAGACCTGAGCCTCTCTCGGTCCGCTTTGAGTTTGACTGTCTGGATGACGGAAGAATCGCCATGACGCCAAGCCTGTCCTACGGAGACTATCATTTTCACCCCATGGACGATGGGGAGGTTCCCAAAGGGATCTGCCGCGACGTGCCGGGCGAATTTCGGGTAAGCTGCCTGATCACCCGGTACTTTTCTGCCAGGGAGGAGGGAACCGGGAGACTGCTTCTGGAGCCGGAAAATGACGCCCTGTACCGTCTTCTGGATGAGGGGATGGAGCAGTTTGGAGAGCTGGGAGAGATCTGGCTTTCAGACCGGTTCAGGAAGCTTAACATCCGGCGGACTCCGGAGATTTCTCTGGGAGTGTCAGCGGCGGACGGCTGGCTGGAGCTGACGCTCGACACAGGAGACATGAGCGGCACAGAGCTTTTAAAAGTTCTCGATGCCTACAGACAGAAAAAGAAGTATTATCGCCTTAAAAACGGGGAATTCTTAAAACTGTCAGATGACGGCTTTATGACTGTTGCAAGGCTGCAGGAGGGGCTTGGCATTGGAAAGGGGGAGTTGAAAGAAAAACAGATTATTCTGCCGGGCTACCGCGCCCTCTACCTGGATCAGCTGCTCAGAGAAGAGGGAGGTGTTTCTTTTTACAGGGACAGCCTTTATAAGGCGGTGGTGCGCGGCATGAAGTCGGTGGCAGACAGCGATTTTGAGATTCCCAGTGCCTTTCAGGGAGAGCTGAGAGAATACCAGAAAACGGGCTATCGCTGGCTGCGGACCCTGGACCACTGGGGCTTCGGCGGTATTCTGGCAGATGACATGGGACTTGGAAAGACCATACAGATCATTGCTCTTCTTCTCTCTGTGGGGAGGAGGGCACATCCCTGATTGTCTGTCCAGAATCTCCTGTCTATAACTGGGCACATGAGCTGTCCGTTTTCTCGCCGTCCCTGCGGGTGCTGACGGCGGTGGGAAGTATCGGGGAGAGAAGGGAGCTGCTTGCCGGGATGGATTCCAGCCAGGTGGTAGTGACTTCCTATGATCTGCTGAAGAGAGATATTGAACTGTATCGGGAGAAGAGCTTCCGGTTTGAGATTCTGGATGAGGCTCAGTGCATCAAAAATGCAGCCACCAAGAGCGCACGGGCAGTGAAAGCGGTGAAGGCCCGCACACGGTTTGCCCTGACAGGTACGCCTGTGGAAAATCATCTGGGAGAGCTCTGGAGTATTTTTGATTACCTGATGCCGGGATTTCTGTTTGCCTACGGAAAATTCCGGACCATATACGAGATTCCCATTGTAAAAGACAGAGATGAGAGAGCGGCCGAGAACCTGCGCCGCCTGATTGGGCCGTTCCTGCTGCGCCGTCTGAAGAGCGATGTGCTGAAGGAGCTGCCGGAAAAAATCGAGAAGGTTGTATACTCTGCCTTTGAGGGAGAGCAGAGAAAGCTCTACGGAGCCAACGTGGTCCGGCTGAAGGAGGAGCTGGAAGCCGGCGGGGAGATGACGGGAAAGATACAGATCCTGGCAGGTCTTACAAGGCTTCGCCAGATCTGCTGCGATCCCTCTCTCTTCTATGTAAATTATTAGGGCGGGTCGGCAAAGCTTGAAACCTGCCTGGATCTGCTCACAGGGGCGGTTGCGGCCGGACACAGAGTTCTGCTCTTTTCACAGTTTGCGTCCATGTTTCCCATCATAAAGAAGAGGCTTGACGGGGCCGGAATCGGCTGCTTTGTGCTGACAGGGGCTGCCTCGAAGGAGGAGAGGAGCCGTCTGACTGCCAGGTTCTATGCCGGCGATGTTCCGGTGTTTCTGATTTCCCTCAAGGCGGGGGGCACAGGACTGAATCTGACGGCTGCTGATGTGGTGATCCACTACGATCCCTGGTGGAATGCTGCAGCACAGAATCAGGCCACAGATCGGGCGCACCGGATTGGTCAGAAAAAGCAGGTGACAGTGTTCCGCCTGATCATGAAGGGGACGGTGGAGGAGAGTATTCTTCACCTGCAGGAGTCAAAATCAGAGCTGGCGGATCGGATTGTGACAGAAGGAGGCGTTTCCTTTGCCGGTCTTGGGCGGCAGGAGCTTTTAAAACTGCTGGAGCCGTGAGGTCAGGGGCGGAGACTCTTCCCCAAAAAACAAACCGCCTGCAGGGAGAACGGATTTGAGACAAAACAATAATAGTAATTTTTATTAAAATAGTAGTAGACAAACGAGCGGTCCTATGCTATAGTAATAGCAGAGTTCAGAGATGATCGGTGCAGGAACCTGAAACCGTCTGGCCTTCTGACAGTCAGAAGGATATCCCGCAGCAGGGATGGAAACCGGCAAAGGCCGGAGAACTGAACGTTTGAAATAAGGAAATATGGGGATTCAGAGCCCTGGTAAATAAGGAGGATTTTATCATGAAGAAATATGTATGTGACGTATGCGGCTACATTTACGATCCGGCTGAGGGAGATCCAGATAACGGAGTGGCAGCAGGAACAGCATTCGAGGATATTCCGGATAGCTGGGTATGTCCGCTGTGCGGCGTAGGCAAGGATCAGTTCTCTGTTGAGGAGTAATTGCAGAGCAACTGAATAGGACAGAGCAGAAGTTACCCCTCTGGCTGAATAGGGCCGGAGGGGATTTTTGCATAGGAATAGTAGTTGTATCCTGGAAGAGGAGGGAGGAGAGCCTTTGGAAGAAAGAAAAGGTCTGCTTGGCAGAGTGATGGAGAAGTGTGTGCTGACTGCCAGGCTGCATCAGAATTATCTGAAAAGGGAGCTGGAGAAAACCGGAATTTCTAAAAGCCAGCGCCAGCTCCTTCTCGATATTGAGGAAAATCCGGGCGCAACACAGAGGGAAATTGCAGCCAGGCGAAATGTTTCGACAGCGTCAGTGGCGGTGACGGTAAAACGGCTGGAAAGAGAGGGGTATCTGGTAAAAGATACTGACCAGAAAGACAGCCGGCGCAGCTGTCTGAGGCTGACCTCCAGAGGACAGAAGGCGGCGGATGAGAGCAGGCAGCTGCTCCAACACACGGAAGCCTCCATGTTTTCTGGATTTTCAGAAGAAGAAATTCTGCAGTTTGAGAAGCTGCTGAACCGTCTCATAAAAAACGGGGAGTCGCTTCTCCA
>JAHZAR010000030.1:7998-24923 GCA_019423835.1 Clostridiales bacterium
TGGAACGGATGCCCTCACCTGTGTTATACTAAAAAGTGGTGATAAAAATGGTATTGACAATTCCGATGATGCTGCCAGTTGTGATTCCCGGAATGATGACAGTTTCCTGTCTCTCGCTTTTCTACTGCATGAAGCCGGAGTCAGGAAGGAAGGAGCGGCTGGCTGATTTTGAAAAATACTACATAGCTCACAGAGGATTTCACGACAATGAGGGAGGCTGCCCGGAAAACTCTCTTCCCGCCTTTCAGAGGGCGGCAGAGCTGGGGTACGGGATCGAGCTGGATGTGCAGCTCACGAAGGATAAGCGCCCTGTGGTGTTCCATGACTATGATTTAAAACGGGCAGCAGGGGCAGACAGAATGGTGGAGGACTTAACCTATGAGGAGCTTGAAACATACGGACTGTTCGGAACGAAAGAGCGTATCCCTCTGCTGGAAGAGGTGCTGAGCGCTGTGGACGGACGCGTTCCGCTGATTGTGGAGATTAAGGTGGAACGGAAATTCAGGGAAACCTGTGAGATCGTGGCAGCCTGCCTTGATCGCTACAGCGGCCTTTACTGTATGGAATCCTTCAGCCCGCTGGCGGTGAGATGGTTTAAGAAAAACAGGCCTCAGGTGCTGAGGGGACAGCTTGCTACCAATCACAGACGGGAAGGGCTCAGAACACCCTGGCCGGTGGAGCCGGTGCTCACCAACTGCCTGTTAAACGCATGGTGCGGACCGGATTTCATCGCTTACAACTGTCGCTTTTCAGAATCCCTGGCCGTTCGTCTGATGCGCAGGTTTCACAAGTGCAAGATGGCAGCCTGGACCATCAGGAGCCAGAAGGATTTGGAAAAGCAGAGAAAACGGTTCGATCTGTTCATCTTTGACAGTTTCCGGCCGGAGGAGGAAGACAAAAAAGAGGAGTGAAAATACTTCTGCTGAGCGCAGAGACGCGGGACAAACAGGAGGTATGGAAAATGGCAGTGGAATATGAGGGACAGATTTGCCGCCCGCCGATGGAACGGGCATCGTTTATGCTTCCGGTGGCTGTGGGGTGCTCCTACAACCGCTGTATATTCTGCACACTGTTCAAGCATGTGTCCAGCCGTCTGCTTCCCATGGAGCAGATTGAGGCGGAACTTTTGAGAGTAAAAGGCCTTGGCGGAAACCCGGAACGGGTATTTCTGGGAGACGGAAATGCGTTTGGCCTTCCCACAGAGAGGCTGCTTAAAATCCTCGACAGGATTCATGAAGCCTTTCCCGCATGCAGGGAAGTCAACATGGATGCCACGGTGACCAACATCCGGGAAAAGAGCGGCCAGGAACTGAGGGCCCTCTCCCGGGCGGGAGTGAAAGCTCTCTATCTGGGGATCGAGAGCGGAATGGCCGAGGTGCTGCGCTTCATGAAAAAAGACCATACGCCGGAGGAGGCCTGCCGGGAGATTGGAAGGCTCAGGGAGCATGGGTTTTCCTACAACGCCCATCTGATGCTGGGGCTGGCCGGAAAGGGAAACGGACAGAAAAACGCAGAGGAAACGGCCCGGTTCATAAACCGGACAGAACCGGATCGGATTATTAATTTTACTATCTTCCTGCACAGGGAGGCTCCTCTCTGGAGAGAAATAGAGAGGGGAACTTTTGTACCGGCTGGGGAGTATGAGAATCTGCTGGAGGAGAGGAGTCTGATTGAACAGATCGGGGACTTTCCCCTTCTCTATGACGGCTTTCACGATAACATTGAAGTCAGGACCCGGGGAAGACTCCCGCAGGACAGGGAGAGAATGCTCGCCCATCTGGACCAGGCGGCAGAACGCTGCATGTATGAAAAGAGAAACACGAAAAAGGATTGAAATTCTGACGAAATCTGTTACAATGTAGAGGACAATTAAATAATGAGAGAATATTACAGATCACGAGAGGAAAAAATAATGAAAAAGAAGAAGATTCTTTTGGGTTTGACGACACTTTTCGTATCTGCTGCACTCTGCGCGTGCGGTGGCGGCAAGAATGGAGAAGGATCCTCGGCGGCGGGACAGAATGAAGCATCCACCGCAGAAGAAGGTAATACTCTTTCAGAAGGAACACCCAAAGCAGGCGGAAGTGTTGTGGTAGGCATGACACACGACCTGGCTAGTCTTGACCCCCACGCTACAACGGACGCAGGAACTAGAGATGTGGTTTTCAATTTGTACGAAGGGCTTGTGAAGCCCGCCCCGGACGGCAGTTTGATACCGGCAGTGGCCAGTGATTATGAGATCTCAGAGGATGCGAAGACCTATACCTTCACCCTCAGGGACGGCATCACTTTCCACGACGGAACTCCTGTGACAGCCGAGGACGTCAAATATTCCATTGATCGATGTGCGGAGGCCAATCAGGGCTCCGCTTTTTCTATGCTCTCTGAAGTGGCCGTGAAGGATGAAAAGACTATTGAGGTGAAGCTGAATGAGAGCTATTCCGAGTTCCTGGCAGATCTCTCCCAGGCTTATATTATTCCTGCCGCCAATGAGGATCCGGCAGGACATCCCATCGGAACCGGCCCGTTCCAGTTTGTGTCCTATACGCCGGGCCAGTCAGTTGTCCTTGCAAAATACGACGGCTACTGGCAGGAGGGACTTCCTTATCTGGATGAGGTAACCTTTAAGATTACGGCTGATGTGGACACCGCGTTTATGGAGCTTCAGGCAGGTACGATAGACATCCTGAAATATTTAAACAGCGCTCAGGTGCAGACCTTAAATGACAGCTTTAGGGTGGAAAACGGAAGTATGAACCTGGTTCAGGCCATGTTTTTGAACAACGCCTACGAACCGCTCTCCAAAAAGGAGGTAAGACAGGCTCTGTGCTATGCGGTGGACCGGGATGCGATCAACCAGTTCCTGTTCGGAGGAAAGAGCCATCTGATCGGTTCCCACATGATTCCGAATATGGCTGTGTACTACGAGCCTGAGGCAGAGAAAGTCTACAGCTATGATCCGGCAAAGGCGAAGGAGCTGTTGACAGAGGCAGGCTATCCGGACGGCTTTGATCTGGAGATCACGGTGCCGAGCTCCTACTCCCAGCATGTGGATACCGCCCAGATTATTGTGGAGGAGTTAAGCCAGATCGGGGTGAATGCCACGATCAACCAGGTCGAGTGGAGTACCTGGCTCAGCGATGTGTACACAGATGGAAAGTTTGAGGCTACAGTGATCGGGTTTGACGGAACTCTTGCGCCGAACGACTGGCTGATGAAGTACACAACGGACAATAAGAAAAATTTTATGCACTATTCAAATCCAGAATATGATGAGACATTCACCAGGGCCTATACTACAGTGGATGCGGCTGAGAAGGAGGCCCTCTACAAGGAGGCTCAGATGATACTGGCAGAGGATGCTGCCGCTGTGTATATTCAGGATCCGGCCAACTTTGTGGCAGTGAATAAAAGGCTTGGAGGATATACCTTCTATCCGACAGCGGGCGATGATATGTCCCTGGTATATGAAATCGGAGAGTAGGAGAAGCCGGACAGCAGCCGGATCCGTCTGAAAAAATGAAAAAGCAGGCCGGGCAGAAGGGGAAAAGGCAGAACCCTCTGCCTGGCTCACAAAAAACAAGGCAGTGAATTGCCGGAGGATATCGATGAAATACTTTTTTAAGAAACTGGTTACTCTCATTATCACATTGTTGCTGATATCTCTTCTCACATTCACTGCTTTTTCTGTTATTCCGGGGGATGCGGCTTTGACGCGTCTGGGAGAGGATGCGACAGAAGAGCAGATTGAAGCATTCAGGGAAGAATACGGGCTGAACGATCCGCTGCCGGTCAGATATGGAAACTGGCTGTCAGGTGCGGTGAGAGGAGATTTTGGAGACTCCTACTATTATGACAACATGACAGTGAGCGGGCTTTTAGCAGACAGGCTTCCGGTGACGGTTCTGCTGGCAGCGGTTTCCCTTGTGATGATTCTGGTCTGTTCTGTGCCTCTGGGACTTCTGTGTGCCAGAGGAGCAGGTGGCGCCCTCGATCATGCAGTGAACGGAACCCTTCAGGCAGTGATGGCGGTCCCATCCTTTTTCCTGGGCATTATCCTGACCTATGTATGCGGACTGGTTCTCAAGTGGTTTCAGCCGGGACAGTTCGTGGCACCGTCGGAGAGCCTTTGGAAGGCAGTTTCCTATCTGGTATTTCCGGCTGCAGCCGTGGCTCTTCCCAAAATTGCCATGGTGGTAAAGTTTCTGAGAAATTCCGTGCTGTCCGAACTTTCCAGGGACTATGTGCGCACGGCAAGGAGCAGGGGAAACAGCAGCAGAAGAATTCTGTACGTCCATGTGCTGAAGAATGCCCTGATCCCCGTCATCACCTTTGTGGCCATGGTGGTGGCTGAGATTCTGGCGGGAAGTATTATTGTGGAGCAGGTGTTCAGTGTCCCCGGAGTGGGAAGGCTTCTGATCAGTTCGATCTCAAACAGAGACTATCCGATTGTGCAGGCGGTTGTTATGTATGTGACGCTTGTGGTAGTGCTTGTCAATTTCCTGGTGGATATGATGTACCAGCTTCTGGATCCCAGGGTCAGGACATCTTAAACAGAGTCATATGATTTACGTCACAGAGGAGAGAAAACGTGAAAAAGAAACGAAACTGGAATTTAATCCTGGGGCTGTCACTCACCCTGTTTTTTCTGGCAGCCGCCATTTTAGGGCAGTTCTGGACTCCCTATCCGCCCACACAGATGGATGCCCTGCAGGTAAACCTGGCTCCGTGCCCGGCTCATCCCATGGGAACAGATAATTTCGGAAGAGATATCTTAAGCCGCGTGATGAACGGCAGCGGCAATACCTTTTTTGTGGCAGTCTGCACAGTCCTGATAGGAGGGGTGATCGGCACAGCGGCAGGTGCCCTGACCGGCTACTACGGAGGCTTTCTGGACAATGCGCTGATGCGGGTCAGCGACATAATTCTGAGCTTTCCGAGCGTTCTGCTGGCTCTTCTTTTTATCAGCCTGATGGGGCCGGGAAAATACAACATCATCCTGGCTCTCGGGATCCTGTTTATCCCTGTGTTTGCGAGGATTGTCAGGAGCGAGGTAATCCGCTGCCGGGAGCTTGACTTTGTAAAGAGCGCCAGGGTGATGGGGGTGGGAAATCTGAGGATTATCTTCGTTCACATTCTTCCCAATGCGTCAGTCAGCATCCTTACGACAGCAGCCATAGCCTTTAACAATGCTGTTCTCTCTGAAGCAGGCATGAGCTATCTGGGGCTGGGCGTACAGCCGCCGGAACCGAGCCTTGGCAGAATGCTCTCAGAGGCCCAATCCTATCTGTTCGGGACGCCCTGGTACGCCATTTTCCCAGGTGTTGCGATCATTCTGATCATTCTCGGCTTTTCCATGACAGGGGAAGGGCTCAGGCAGCTTCAGCAGTAACAGATGCAGGCAGCGAGGCAGCCGGACGGGAACAGGCAGAACACGAACAGCAGGCAGAAGTGCCGCAGGCAACAGCAAAAATGCAGATAAAAAGCAGGTATGAACATGACAGAGTACAGAAAGACACAGACCAGAACAGGCGGGAAAGACGGAAGCAAAAAGCAGGTTCTTGCCATGGTTAGGGATCTGTCAGTGGAATTTAATGACAATGGGCCGGATACGGAGGTTGTGAAAGGAATCAGCTTCCCCATCTATGAGGGGGAGATATTGGGAGTGGTGGGAGAGAGCGGATCTGGAAAATCCATGACGGCTCTTGCCCTGATGGGCCTTCTGCCGGAGCATGCAAAGGCAGAGGGAGGAAGGATTGAATTTTCCAAAAGGGACGGGGAGACAGTGGATCTGCTCAGGATCTCCCAAAAGGAGATGCAGCAAATTCAGGGCCGTGAAATTGCCATGGTGTTTCAGGAGCCGATGACCTCCCTGAATCCTGTCATGAAAATTGGAAGGCAGGTGGGGGAGAACCTGGAGCTGCACACAGAGCTTACGAGAGAGGAGATCCGGGAACGGTCTGTTCAGGCTCTGACCCAGGTAGGTCTCTCTGAGGCAGAGGCGCTTTTGGAACGGTATCCTCATGAGCTGTCGGGCGGGATGCGCCAGAGGGTTATGATTGCCCAGGCGATGATCGCTTCTCCCAGACTCCTGATTGCAGATGAACCTACCACTGCCCTGGATGTCATTGTGCAGGCACAGATCCTGAAGCTGCTGCGCAGGATTCATGAGGAACAGAACACCTCCATTCTTTTCATCTCCCATGACTTGAATGTAATCAGGGAGATCTGCGACCGTGTTCTCGTTATTTACAAGGGGGTGATTGTGGAGGAGGGGGAGGTCAGCCGGGTGCTGAACCACCCTCAGCATGAATACACGAAACGCCTGGTGGCCTCCATCCCCCAGGCAGGCAAAGAGACGGGAAGCGGGAAGGAGATTCTGAACATCTCCCACCTGGATGTGTACTACAGGGAGGGAGGGGGTATTTTTAAGAAGCCTTCCAGAAAGCATGTCCTCTGCAATGTTAATCTCACGGTGAAGGAGGGAGAAATACTGGGCATTGTGGGGGAGAGCGGCTGTGGAAAATCCACCCTCTCAAAAACAATTGTAGGGCTTAACAGGGATTACTCCGGTGTGATTCAGACAGAGGGGGAGCTGCATCCGCAGATGGTATTCCAGGATCCCTTCGGTTCCCTGAATCCTGCCAGGAAAATCGGGTGGATTCTTGAGGAACCCCTGCGCCTGAGAGGAATCCGCGACAGGGGAGAGCGCCGCAGACTGGCTGAGGAAATGCTGGTAAAGATAGGCCTTGACGAGTCATTCTACAGCCGGCGTCCCCGGGAGCTTTCAGGGGGACAGAGGCAGAGAATCAGCATCGGTGCGGCTCTGCTTGCCGATTCCAGGCTGCTGGTGGCAGATGAGCCGGTATCTGCACTGGATGTAACCGTGCAGTCTCAGATATTGAAACTCCTGCTGGACATCCACGAGGAGAAAAAAAACACCCTTCTGTTTGTGAGCCACGATTTGAATATTGTGCGCCGAATCTGCCACAGGGTAGCTGTTCTGTATCTGGGAGAGATTGTGGAATCAGGGGATGTGGAGGAAATTTACAGAAATCCCTGCCATCCGTACACCAGACTGCTGCTGGAATCCTCTCTGGGGGGAGAGGAGAAAAAGGGAGCAGCCATGCATTTTACCTCTGATATCGGGGAAACCTTTGGAAGAGAGAGCGCAGGCTGCCCGTTCTGTCCCAGGTGCCCGGAACGGACAGAGGAGTGCGGGAGTGCGAGGCCGGATGTGATAAGGCTGGGAGCCGCCCATGAGGTGAAATGTTTCCTGTTTCAGGGAGAGAAAGCCTCTGGAGCGGAAAATGGAAACATTTCAGGCAATCCGATAATAAACAAAAGCGCATCATATAAAATATAAGCGTATAAAAAAACGTGTACCAGACAGGAATCTGCAGCTGGAGAAGCAGAAAAAGAAAGGAGAAGCTTATGAATGTAAAAGGGAAAACTGCCATTGTCACTGCATCTACGAGGGGAATCGGCTGGGCCTGTGTGAAGGCACTGGCGGCGGAGGGAGCGATTGTCTACATGGCTGCCAGGAACCGGGAGGCTGCTGAGCAGAGGATTGAAGAGCTGGCCGGCCAGGGACTCCCGGTGAAATGGGTATACTGTGATGCATCAGTGAAGGAATCCTATGCTTCCATGGTCAGGGAAGTGGAGGCTGCCGAGGGAAGAATCGATATTCTGGTAAATAATTTTGGAACATCCAATCCCAAGACGGATCTGGACATCGAGCAGACGGCGTATGAAGATTTTATGAACACCCTGGATCTGAACCTGGCCAGCGTGTACCTCTCCGTCCAGGCGGTGCTGCCGGTTATGAAGAAGCAGGGAGGCGGAAGCATCGTGAATATCAGCTCGATCGGGGGACAGCTCCCGGATGTGGCAAGAATCGGTTACGCGGTGAGCAAGGATGCCATCATTTATCTCTCAAAAAATATTGCGCTTCAGGAAGGAAGAAACGGAATCCGGGTCAATGTGGTCTGCCCGGGGCAGACGGCCACAGATGCCGTGAAGGGAAATATGTCGGAGGCCTTCCAGGAGCTGTTTCTGCGCCACACGCCGATCAGAAGAATGGGAACACCGGAGGAGATTGCCGCCGCTGTTCTGTATTTTGCCAGCGAGGAGGCTGCCTATACCACAGGGCAGGTTCTCTCTGTCTCAGGAGGCTTCGGAATGGGAACTCCTGTCTATGGGGATTTGATGGGACTTTCAGCAGAAAACCGCCATTAGGGACATAATTCAGAGCTAATTGGACGATTAACCAATATTTGTCGGAATTTAATAAAAAATTTGCAAGAATATATAGAAAAGATTCCGCAAGTATAGTATAATTACAATCAGAGAAATTCATAAGACAGTTTCTTATATTTCAGATGCAGACTGCACGGAGCAATCGTGCGGGGGATCAGCAAGAGTGAAAAGGAGGAGGAGCGATTTTATGGATGAAAGGATTGCGGCTCTCAGAAGGATTCTGGATGAGAGCAATTATACGGTAGCCCTCTGTGGTTCGGGCATGATGACAGAGGGAGGAGTCAGGGGGATAAAGGATCCGGAGCGGGCGTACGAGATCGAAAAGAAATATGGCGCATCGCCGGAATATATTTTCACTAGCGCCTATTATAATACCAAGCCGGAAACATATTTCCATTTCTACGCCCGAGAGATTTTGAAGCGTATCCCCGATCCGGCTCCCGGCAGTTATGCCATGGCAAGGATGGAGGCGGCCGGAAAGCTCCAGTGTGTCATTACAGCGAATGTGTACAACCAGGCAATCAGGGGCGGATGTGAGCATGTGATCAATCTGCACGGAACAGTGTTTGAAAATCAGTGCCCACACTGCGGCGAGATCTATACCGTGGAAGATATGCTGAATGCAAAGGGAATTCCAAGCTGCCGCGTCTGCAATACCACAATCAGGCCAAAGGTTTCTCTGTTCGGTGAGATGGTCGACAGCAGGATTATGACGAGGACGACGGAGGAGATTGAGAAGGCGGAGGTCCTTCTGCTGCTGGGCACGACGCTCAGGTCGGATGTGTTCTCCAACTATTTAAGGTATTTCCATGGAAAATATCTGGTGGCAATCCACAGGACACCGCACTATTCAGACGGAAAGGCAGACATGGTTATTATCGATGAACCCGGCCACATTTTGGAACAGCTCGGCTATTAAAACTGTCTGCCTGGCGTGAAGGAAGACAAAAACAGGAAAATGAAAAGAAAAGACGGAGGCCGGCCCCGGCGCAGATGGGGCCGGCCTCTTCCGGACTTATATGGGAACAGGAAGAAAAGCAGTCTGTGCGGTGAGGAGGCACAGAAATTTTTTAGAGGTACTTTTTCATCTCTTCAATATTTTTTTCTTCCATGCTCAGCTGGCGTTTCGCCAGACTGACTATCGCCGGATTGGAACCGTGGTAGGAGTTGAGCTGTTTTTTCAGTTCTGTCACGCCCATGGTGTTGCCCTCTATCATCATCTCAGCCAGCTTTGAGGTGGTGGGGTTCACAAGGCTCTTCATGGTGGAAGTTACCCGGGACATGGCCTTGGCCACCGGACTTGCATCCTCCGCCTGAACTCCCTGTGCCTTTAAAAGCCTTCCGCTTTCGTCGTAGGCCTGCTCGTATTCGTCGAGCTGAGAATTGAGGGCATGAAGAAACTGGGAATCATTGCTCAGCTGGATAATATGGCGGACGCTGTCACGGCCCATATCTGCATTCTGGTGTATCTGGTTTAAAAGTTCAATATCCTGTGTCATAGTTATTCTCCTTTCCTGTTTTTGGAGCGTTTCAGATGGGAAGCTCCAGAAGCTCTGCCACTGTTCTCAGAGTGAGTGTCATCCGACCTGGCCATATGGCGGGCACCGGGATTATCCTCTGTCATTGGCTGTGATGCGTCAGTCCCGGCGGCTCTGGCGTGGTAGGCAGACTCCTCAGGAGGAATGGTCCTGTAATCGTAAACATTCACTGAAATTCTCCTTTCTTTTCCGGTGCAGCAGCGCTGTACTTCGTTTCTCTGCTTATTATGGGGAGAAAAAACGTGGTTTAGACATACAGGGGAAAAGAATTAATGGAAATTTCATTGTTTTTTCATGGCATTCATGGTATTATCAGGGAACGGTTGGAAAACAGAAAGGATGGATGAAATGAAAAAAAATCTACTGATCAAAGCAGCCCTCTGCATGGCGGCAGTGTCCATGCTCACAGCCTGTCAGAGCCAGGGCCATTCAGGAAGCGTTGGGACAGAAATTCAGGCAGCAGGACAGGAGAATCAGGAGGAAAGCCAGACCGGGGAAGGCGGGGAGAGCAGGGAAGTGTTCGAAGCGTTTACGGCCCAGGATCTGGATGGAAACCAGGTGGATCAGAGTATTTTTGCAGATGCGGATCTGACCATGATCAACGTGTGGGGAACCTTCTGCACGCCATGCCTGGATGAGATGCCGGATTTGGGGGAGCTGAGTGAGGAATATAAGGACAGAGGCGTGCAGATAATCGGCATCTGTTCTGACACAGTGAATGCAGACAGGGAGACTGACGAGGCCCAGGTTAAGAAGGCCAGGGAGCTGGCAGAGCAGACGGGAGCGGACTACCTTCACCTTGCCATGTCCGGCGATCTGGTTGACACCCTGCTTCCGCAGGTGATGGCTGTGCCGATGACCATCTTTGTGGACAGCGAGGGAAAGCAGGTGGGATCCGCCTATATGGGAGCTAGGGATAAAGACGGATGGATGGAGATTATAGACGAGATGCTGGCCTCTGTACAGGGGGAGGCCTGATGAGAACGAAGAGGCTTCGCCTGGCTCAGACAGGTCTTCTTTTGGCAGCAGTGATTCTTCTGGCCGCCGGAGTGTACCGGGATGAGGTGGCGGTAGTTTTTGTGAAGGCTGCCAACATCTGCATGGAATGCATCGGTCTCGGATAGGAGAGGGCAGACGGGACCGGAGTGCAGGCGCGATGAAAACAGAGAAAGAAAAGAAGATAGAACAAGGGAAAGAAAAAGAGATAGAAGAGAGAGCAAAGAGCGATGAAAGAAAAGCGACATCTGTCAGAAAAGACAGCAGAAAGAACGAGCCGGGCAAAGACAGACGGCCGGTTTCGTCTGCTCGTGCAGGCCGCCTGGTTTGCCGTCACAAATGGATATGCAGCCGGATTTCTGGAAAAAAGGATTTATACCGGCAAGCTGAAACGCCTGTGCGTGCCGGGGCTGAACTGCTATTCCTGTCCGGGAGCGTTAGCAAGCTGCCCCATCGGCTCTCTGCAGGCTGTGCTCTCCAGCAGTGAGTTTACGTTCTCCTGCTATGTCCTGGGATTTTTGATGCTTTTTGGAACCGTGCTGGGGCGGCTGGTGTGCGGATGGCTCTGCCCCTTCGGACTGGTTCAGGATCTGCTGCACAAAATTCCGTTTCCAGGAAAGCGGAAAAACCTTCCGGGACACAGATTTTTGAGACAGCTCAAATATGTGATTCTGGTACTGTTTGTCATCCTTCTGCCGTCGGCTGTGGCGGGGATAACGGGCAACGGGGAGCCGTGGTTCTGCAAATATATCTGTCCCAGCGGGACCCTGATGGGAGGAATTCCGCTGGCACTGGGAAATCCGCTGCTGCGTTCCGCCATCGGCACTCTGTTTTCCTGGAAAATGTTTCTGCTGATTCTGACGGTGGTTCTCTCGCTCAGATATTACAGACCGTTCTGCAAATACGTATGCCCTCTCGGGGCAATTTACGGCCTGTTCAACCCGGTGTCTCTGTACCGGCTTCAGGTGGATGAAAGTAAGTGCATCGGCTGTAAGTCCTGCCAGAGAACCTGCAAAATGGATATCAGAGTCTGGGAAAAGCCCAACAGCATGGAATGTATCCGCTGCGGCGACTGCAGGACAGCATGTCCGACAGGGGCGATCACTTCCGGCTTTCGCCTGCACGGGCAGGAGGAGAAGGAGAGACAGGCAGCAGAGCAGGAAAAAAACGAGAGCGGAGCAGTTTAATCGATTTCTGGAAACAGAGCGTGCTGAAAAGCTGCTGAGAAAATGTTCCGTTCCCTGTCAGAAAGCCGGGTGGGAAGGCAGCAGGGGAATGCGGAAATAGAAAAAGTCAGAAACAGGAAGGCATTTTGTTCCGGTGAAAGTCACAAAATGCCTTCCTGTTTCTCTTTTCAGTCTTTCCCTTTCAGACCTTAATTTCCACACTCAATACTGATTTCATTGAACTTTCCGAGAATATCCTCCACCTTCACGGCGGATTTTTCCGCGGCATCTTTATCCATGACTGCCTGTCCCTGGTGCATCATGAGCAGGCGGCTGCCGTACTCGACCGCATATCTGAGATTGTGGGTGACCATGATAGTAGTCAGCTTTTTCTCCTTTACAATCTTGTCAGTCAGCTCCATAATAATTTCTGCCGTTTTCGGATCGAGGGCTGCCGTGTGTTCGTCGAGAATCAGAAACTCGATGGGAGTCATCGTCGACATGAGAAGAGCCATGGCCTGTCTCTGGCCTCCGGAGAGGACGCCGGCTTTCACATCCAGCTTATCCTCAAGCCCCAGCCCCAGGAGCTTCAGATTTTCCCGGTAAAAGTCAATCCGCTTCCGGTTTGTTCCCCAGCGCAGGTTAAAAGGTTTTCCTTTCGTGTCTGCCAGGGACATATTTTCAAGGATTGTCATGTTCGGGCAGGTTCCCATAGAAGGGTTCTGAAAGACCCGGCCGATCACCCTCTGCCGTTTATATTCCGGCATTTTTGAAATGTCCGTTCCGTTGATCAGGATGCTTCCCGCATCCACGGGGATGCTTCCGCAGATGATGTTCAGGAGAGAGGTCTTGCCGGAGCCGTTGCTGCCCACGACAGAGACGAACTCCCCCTGACGGACAGTCAGGCTGAAATCCTCAAACAGGCACATCTCATTGACAGTTCCCTGATTGTAAAATTTTCTGATATGTTTGATTTCCAGCATTTATCTCACCTTCTTTCTTGCGGAGCGGTCGCTTAACACAAGGATGATCAGGAACATGGCGGCGATGACGAACTTGTTGTTTGAAGTGTTGATGCCGAAGTTCTGCGCCACATTCATGGCCAGGGAGGTACAGGCCTTGTAGAGAATGGAGCCGAGGATGACTGCAGTGGTAGTTCTCAGAAATCCCAGCTTTGCAAAGAGCTTTGTTCCGATAATCACGCTTGCAAGGCCTGTGACAATGGTTCCTGTCCCGACGCTGAGCTCGAAAAAGCCCTGCTGCTGGCAGAGCAGCCAGCCCGTTGGCCAGAGCCAGTCCGATGATTTTTACGGTGCCCTTATCTTTGGCCAGGGCTGTCACAAGGGTTTCATTGTCGCCGGCGGCCCGCAGAAGCAGGCCGGAGCGTGTTTTCAGATACAGATCTAAAAGGAGCTTTACGATCAGTACAATCACAAACAGGATGACTGCCACCGTAATGTCAAAGGTGCGGTTGGACAGGGCAGAGGTCATCTCGTTCTCAAAGATGGTTTCCTGACTGTAGATAGGAAGGTTTGCCTTGTTCCCTGCCACAATCAGGTTGATGGAGTACAGACCGGTCATGACAATGATTCCGGACAGCAGATCCCTGACTTTGAGCTTCACATGGATCAGGCCTGTCACTGTCCCGGCCAGAGCTCCCGCGAGAAAGGCCAGGGGGAGTGTGAGCCAGGCGGGAACTCCCGACAGGAGGGCGGCAGCTGTGACTGCTGCGCCGAAGGGAAAGGTGCTGTCAACGGACAGATCCGGAAAGTCCAGGATGCTGTAGGTGATATATACGCCAAGAGCCATCAGCGAGTAGATAAGGCCCTGGATGAGTATGGAAAGAAAAATTGTCATGTGTGTTACCCCATTTCTCTTACTGTGCAATCTCGTCAAACATTTCTGCCGCACTGTCTGTCAGCTCTTCTGGGAGAGTGATGCCCAGATTTTCAGCGACTGCCGTGTTCCCGTAGAAGGATGCGCCCTCAATCAGCTCGTAAGGCATTTCGCTTGCCTTGGCCTCGCCCTTTAAAATCTTGGCAGCCATGCGCCCGGTCTGCTCTCCCAGAGCCACATAGTCAAGTCCCATGGCAGCCAGACAGCCCTTTTTCACCTGCTCAATCTCGCTTCCGAATACGGGGATGCCATTTTTATTTGCAGCGTCCAGAACAACCGGAAGGGCGCTTACCACGTTGTTGTCAGTCAGGTTGCTGATGCAGTCTACCTTTGCAGCCAGCTGTTCAGCGGCCAGCGGGATGTCTGCCACTGTGGAAACGCCGCTCTCCACAATCTCAAGGCCGAATTCGGGAGCAGCCTGTTTGTATTCCTCGATGGCAGCCTGGGAGTTGACCTCATTGGTGCTGTAGAGGATCCCCACGGTCTTTGCCTCCGGAAGAAGCTTACGGATCATGGAGAGCTGTTCGGATACGGGGAGCTTGTCGCTGGTTCCGGTGATCTCACCTACCGGCATCTGATCCTCGGTGGCAAGCTCAGCAAGCACCGGATCTGTGACGGCGGTGTAAACAACGGGAATGTCGGTTCTCTTGGTCACCCTATATGCGCTCTGGGCGATGGGAGTCGCGATGGCACAGACCAGATCCACGTCATTGGAGACAAAGTTTGTGATAATCTGGCCGGAGAGAGAGCCGTCGCCGTTGGCGTTCTCGTAGATGATTTTCAGGTTTTCATTCTCCACAAAGCCCTCATCGGCGAGACCCTTCAGGAAGCCTTCGCGGCAGTTGTCCAGTGAACCGTGAACGGCATACTGGGCGATACCGATGGTATATTCTCCGTCAGCAAGGGGAACTGTGTCCCCTGCGTCTTCTGCCGCTTTAGTTCCTGCGTCATCTTTTCCTGCCGATGCGGTCTCTGCCGCTTTGCTTTCCCCTGGGTTTGCTGTTCCACTGCCTGAACCGGAGCATCCGGAGAGGACGGCTGCGGTCATGGCGCTGATCAATAAGGCTGCGAAGATTCTCTTTCTCATAGTACATACCTCCAAAATAATAGAATTGTGATTATGCTGTACTGGAAGGAGTGTAAGGGGAAAAACGAATTTTCTGTTAAATAAAAAGTCCCAGACACAGTTTCCTGTATCTGGGACGAATTAACAAATCCGCGGTACCACCCAAAATTGACATAGAGTCCACTCTTTCATATACCAACATATATGCCGCGAAGATAACGGTTGCGGTTTCCGTCATTCCCTACCTCAGCGAAAGCTGTATCTGGAATGCCCTCAAAAGTCCATTCGGCCGGCTGTGTCATACCGCGCTTCCACCTGTCCGCGGCTCTCTGTAATGCAACAAATCTGGCTTACTTCTCTTTCTCAACGGTTTTGTTTTATTGAACCCTATCCTAATACTTTTCGCGCTGTTTGTCAATAGGGAATTTCAAACGGGACGATTTCATCCCAGAGGGTTACGGTTACAATATCCGTCCCGTTTTCTGGCCTAAGCTGTGAAAGGTCGTACTGAAGCTGTAAAACTTTTTCTGCTGTTTCATCTGTCCAGATGCTGACAGCTATATCACCCGGGGCATCGGAAAGGCAAGAGGTATCCCCATCAGAAAGCCCGCTCAAGTTTGCCTGGTCTCTGGCGAACACCTCTATCGGGCAGGTTCCGTCGAAACGGAGAGCCTGGCGATTGCAAAGCGTGGATTTTCCGGCATATTTCCAGTTGCCAACGACCTTTAAATCGGTTCCCCTGATAGAAAATGAAACGGTTTCCAAATAATCTTTTAAGGCAAAATTTTCCAGTTTTTCTTTTTTCCATGTATTATTTTCTTCATACCTGTAGAAAAACCAGCCTGTCCTGTCCTTTGCATAGTATTGGGGGCGAAAGGTTATGTCTGTTTCAGGATCAAAAAGACAAGTTTCTATGGCATCCGTAGGCATAGAAATATATGTATTTTTAATCGTATTTTTTTCTACTTCACCATTCAGATGTACGTGACAGTATGTTTTCAAAAAAGAAAAAGAATCCTGTGCGCTTAAGTCAGAACAAATCTTCTCGCTGGAAAAGGAAACAGGAGCGAGGTGACGATATAGCGCAGACAGGCTGCAAAAAAATAACTGCCAGGATAAGGAGAATCATTTTATTTTTATGTGACAGCATAAAGACTCCTCGCAAAAACTGATGTGAACAGTTTCTTTTGCCGCCGGCCAATCTGGCCGGCGGTGTTTCTGTATCAGCTGCCGCCTCTCTGCCCTACCGGCCGCTGAGACGTTTCAGATCCTCATAGAAGCCAGGATAGGAGATTGATACGCAGTCCGCATCGAGAATCTCTGTCTGGCCGGAAGCGGCGAGAGCCGTGACGGCGAAGGTCATGGCGATGCGGTGATCCTTTCGGCTGTCGATGACAGCCCCGTGGAGAGGCGAGCCTCCATGGATAATCATTCCGTCCGCCGTCTCCTCCACCCTTGCTCCCATGGCCGAGAGACCTTCTGTCATGACGGCAATTCGGTTGGATTCCTTCACCTTCAGCTCCGCGGCATCGCGGATGACCGTTTCTCCGTCTGCCAGACAGGCCATGGCGGCGATGACGGGAAGCTCGTCGATGAGGGTTGGGATGACCGCCCCGCCAATCTCCGTTCCGTGGAGGGAAGAGTGGCGCACCAGCAGATCTGCCACAGGCTCGCCGCTCCCGGCAGACGGGTTGAGAATCTCAATATCAGCCCCCATGCTGCGGCAGACAGTAAGAATTCCGTCCCGGGTGGGATTGATTCCCACATTCCGGATCAGAAGCTCCGAACCGGGAACCATCAAAGCTGCGGCAATAAAAAAGGCCGCAGAGGAAATGTCCCCGGGAACGGAAATTTTCTGGCCGAACAGCTCTCTGGCAGGCCTCAGAACGGCAGTGGTTCCCTCTGTCCTTACGTCCGCGCCGAAGTGGGCAAGCATCAGCTCGCTGTGGTTTCTGGACAGATAAGGCTCTGTTACCCGCGTCTCCCCCTCTGCGTAGAGGCCGG
>JAHZAR010000030.1:24933-26139 GCA_019423835.1 Clostridiales bacterium
CCCTCGATGAAAAGGGGGGCGCAGCCGTTGTCATTTACGCTTTTGATGGAAGCGCCCATCTGGCTGAGGGGGGTGATAATGCGCTTCATGGGGCGCTTTCTGATCGATTCGTCTCCGGTCAGGGTGACGCAGAAGGGCTGGGCAGAGAGAAGACCGGAGAGAAGACGGGTCGTTGTCCCGCTGTTGCCGCAGTCCAGCACGCCGTCCGGCTTTTTAAGCCCGTGCATTCCGTTTCCGAAAACCAGTACCCGATCCCCCCGGTTTTCGACGGAAACTCCCATGCGTTCAAAGCATGAGATGGTGGAGAGGCAGTCTGCCCCCTGGAGAAATCCGTCAATCTCGGTAAGACCCTTGGCAATGGCGCCGAACATGACGCTGCGGTGAGAGATGGATTTGTCGCCGGGAACGGTGACTTCGCCCCGCAGTCCGTGGTTCTGAGTGGAAAATATCATGTGAAACCTCCTGATATATAAGTGAAAAGCCAGATTAAAAGTTAAACAGGGTATAATTATATTTTTTCAGCCTGTCCCATGCAGCCTGTCTGGCCGCCTCATCATAAAAATTAATGGAGAGCGCGCCTTCGCCTCCCTCCCGGTTGTGGTTGATTCCGATATTTTTGATACTGATCCCCTTTCCGGCCAGGATGGCGGAGATGATGGAGATGGCTCCCGGTTCATCGCAGACGTCCACAGAGAAGGAGTAATCCGGAGAAATAGGGCCGGATGTCCTCTTCTCGAAAGAGTCCCGGTATGTTCTGGCTGTCTCAAACAGATTTCTCACAGCCGGGCCGTCATGCCCCTTCAGCTGCTCAAGGATCTGCTGGAGAGAGGCGATGTATTCCTCCAGCATGGATGCGATATTGCTGCTGTTTGTCATGCAGATCTGTTCCCACATGACAGGGGAGGCAGAGGCGATTCTGGTTATATCCTTGAAGCCGCCTGCGGCCAGCTGCTTCATCATGCCGCTCTCTTTATCGTCCTCACGGACCAGGTTCACCAGGCTGGAAGCAATGAGGTGGGGCAGATGGCTGACAGCGGCCACGATCCGGTCGTGTTCCCGGAAATCCAGGACAATGGGAATGGCCCCGATCAGGGAGGCAAGCTCTGTCATAAGGGCGGTGGAGGAGGCAGGGGTCCGCTCAGTAGGCGTAAGGATGTAATAGGCGTTTTCCAGCAGGTGATCCGTGGAATTTTCATAGCCGGTTTT
>JAHZAR010000030.1:26149-27021 GCA_019423835.1 Clostridiales bacterium
GAACCGGCCATGGGATGTCCGCCGATAAAAGATTCCTCCATGGAGAAGGCCCTGGCCGCCTCGTGGATCTGCGTCTTCGTGCTCCCCACATCGGTCACAATGGCGCCGGGCTTCAGATAAGGCCGGAGCTGTCTCAGATATTCCTCATTATACTCGACCGGCGTGCATAAAAAAATAATGTCGCACTGGCGCAGAGGTTCTCCGATTCCGTCCAGAACGATATCCACGGCACCGTCCCGGCTGGCAGTGAGCAGCGTTTCCCGTGTGCGCATATAGGCCATGATGACCGTAGAAGGCGCACGCTTTTTGAGCGCTCTGGCGATGGAACCGCCAATCAGGCCGAGACCGATAAAGCCTGCTGTTATATTCTGCATGTCTTAGTCCTCCTGTAAAACTTCTGAAATGGTGTTTCGTACAGCCTGCTTCAGGCGCTGTTTTCTATCCTGTCCAGAAACATGGTAAATCAAGTTTACCACACCAGGCAGACATGTCAATATTTTATCAGGATGAATGGTGTCAAAAAGAGAGAGAACGGCATTCTGAGTTTTGCTGAAAAAACACGGAATTTGTCAGTATTAAGCAGGGAGAAGACCTGTTAAATTATTTTGATTGCTGAAATAACAGATAATTTTGGGATAATGAAAGGGAAAAACTTTGATGAACGGGACTTTTGCAGATGTTCCAAAGAAATATTGTATAAAATGCACATTTAACTTGAAATTTTCTCTATTTTCTTGTAAAATATCATCATGGACTAAAATTTATCTACGGGAGGGATTTTAATATGAACGTGTACGGGACAAAACAGATTCGCAATGTGGTTCTTCTGGGACATGGCGGGGCAGGAAAGACGACGGCAGCCGAAGCCATGG
>JAHZAR010000030.1:27033-27267 GCA_019423835.1 Clostridiales bacterium
AGAGAATGGGAAAGGTTCAGGACGGAACAACTATCAGCGATTATGATAAAGAAGAGATAAAGCGTCAGTTTTCAATCTCCACAAGCCTGATTCCAATTGAATACAGCGGAGAAAACGGCCCGATTAAGATTAACCTTCTTGACACTCCCGGATACTTCGATTTCGTGGGAGAGGTAGAGGAGGCCATGAGCGTGGCCGACGCCGCGATTATCGTGATAAACTGCAAGGCAGGCA
>JAHZAR010000031.1:0-7665 GCA_019423835.1 Clostridiales bacterium
AGAAAGAGCCGAAGAGAGGGAATATTACGGTTTTTGTCATTACCATGATCTTTACATTAATCTGCGTCATGGCTATGAACTCACTGCTGGACCGCACGAACACGGAAAAGCTGCCGTACAGCGAGTTTAACGACATGCTGGAAAATGGTGAGGTGGAATCGGTAGTCATCACCGGAAATAAGATTACAATTATTCCAAATGAGAAATCCGACAGGTACACAGCGAGCAGAGACAGATGGGGAAATCTGATTGGCAAGGAGTACTATACTGTACCGATCTACGATCCGGATTTGTTAGATAAGCTGGAACAGGCAGGAGTAGAGAGATATGAGGAGGCCGAGGCGGACGCCAGCGCCCAGGTTCTGGCTTTTCTCATGAGCTGGATTCTGCCGGTTGCACTTCTGTTCCTGCTCTTTAATTTCATGATGAAAAGGATGGGCGGCGGAAACGGAATCATGGGCGTCGGAAAGAGCAACGCCAAGGTCTATGTCCAGAAGGAAACAGGAATTACCTTCAAGGATGTGGCCGGTGAGGACGAGGCCAAGGAATCGCTGAAGGAGATTGTGGACTTTCTTCACAATCCCGGAAAGTATACGAAGATTGGAGCAAAGCTTCCCAAGGGTGCGCTTCTGGTAGGCCCTCCGGGAACCGGAAAGACACTGCTTGCGAAGGCTGTGGCAGGAGAGGCGAAGGTGCCGTTCTTCTCCCTGTCTGGTTCTGACTTTGTGGAGATGTTTGTGGGCGTGGGTGCCTCCCGTGTCCGCGACCTGTTTAAGCAGGCACAGGAATCTGCGCCATGTATTATTTTCATTGACGAGGTGGATGCCATCGGAAAAAGCCGTGATTCCCGTCTGGGAGGAAACGATGAGAGGGAGCAGACCTTAAACCAGCTCCTTTCGGAGATGGATGGTTTTGATTCTTCCAAGGGACTTCTCGTTATGGCTGCCACCAACCGCCCGGAGATTCTGGATCCGGCTCTTCTGCGTCCCGGCCGTTTTGACAGGCGGGTGATTGTGGATAAACCGGATTTGAAAGGAAGAATTAATATCTTAAAGGTTCATTCAAAGGATGTAAGGCTGGATGAGACCGTAAATTTTGAGGAGATTGCACTGGCCACCTCCGGCGCCGTGGGCGCGGATCTGGCCAACATGATGAATGAGGCGGCCATCACGGCCGTCAAGCACGGACGCAGCGCCGTTTCGCAGAAGGATCTGTTTGAGGCGGTGGAGGTTGTCCTGGTAGGCAAGGAGAAAAAGGACAGAATTCTCAGCAAGGAGGAGCGCAGGATCGTATCCTACCATGAGGTTGGCCATGCGCTTGTCAATGCCCTTCAGAAGGATGCAGAGCCAGTTCAGAAGATTACCATTGTTCCGAGAACGATGGGAGCCCTGGGCTATGTGATGCAGGTTCCCGAGGAGGAAAAATACTTAAATACGAAGAAAGAAATTCACGCCATGCTGGTAGGCTTTCTGGCCGGCCGGGCGGCAGAGGAGATTGTCTTTGACACGGTAACCACGGGAGCGGCCAACGATATTGAACAGGCCACAAGAATCGCCAGAGCGATGGTGACGCAGTACGGAATGTCTGACAAATTCGGACTGATGGGCCTTGCCACCAGAGAGGATCAGTATCTGAGCGGGCGGACGGTGTTGAACTGCAGCGACGAGACAGCGGCAGATATCGATAAAGAGGTGATGATGATCCTCAAGGAGGCTTACGACGAGGCAAAGCAGATGCTTACGGAAAACCGGGATGCACTTGACGCCATCGCTGCCTTCCTGATTGAGAAGGAAACTATTACCGGCAAGGAATTTATGAAGATTCTGCGTGAAATCAAGGGAATCCCTGAGCCGGAGGAGGGCAGCAGGGAAAGCCGCCTGGAGGAAAAGAAAGAGACATCCGGCGATGGCCTGAAAAAGCATGAAGATTCCGGCACCGAAAGCGTTCAGGCAGAGATGGAGAGGTCCGGTCAGGCACCGCTGCAGGAGGCTGAGACTGAAAGGGCCACGCCTGAGGCCAGCGGTTCACCCGACGCAGCTGAAGAGGCTGAGCCGGAAAAAAATGACGGGGAAACGGCACCTGCGGAAGAATCAGGTGAAAACAGCGGACTGCATCATCAGTAAAAGAAAACGCCTGTGCAGAGGGAAAATACGATGATTCGTATTTTCCGCTTCTGCACAGGCGTTTTTTCAGGCTTTTTTGGCCCTTTCAGACTCTTTTTGCATGCGCTCAGTGATAGAGCTTCTTGTGCTCGTATACCGGCTCACAGGTCAGTTCGATGCCCAGTTTCTTGAACATCTTGAGATCCACATCGGAGAGCATGACGGAGGTGTGAACCTGGCAGCCCTTCAGCTTCGGCAGCTGTTCCATCGCCTTCTGTGCAACTTCATCGGAGGCTGCACAGGCAGAGAGGGCGATGAGGATCTCGTCTGTGTGGAGGCGGGGATTGACACTGCCCAGGTAATCTACCTTCAGCTTCTGGATCGGCTCAATGGAAGCCGGGGAGATCAGGTGGCGCTCATGGGGAATCCCTCCGAGAACCTTCACCGCATTGAGCAGGAGAGCGGCAGATGCGCCCAGCAGGTTGCTGGTCTTCCCTGTCACAATGGTTCCGTCCGGCAGTTCAAGGGCAGCGGCCGGAGCACCCTCCTTTTCGGCCAGCGCATTGGCAGCCGGAACGACAGCTCTCATATCTGTGGAAATTTTGGCCTGCTTCATCAGAAGCTCGATTTTGTAGACTTCGTTTTTAGCGCCCGGCTGTTCTCTGACTACGCGGCTCAAGGCCTGGTAGTAGCGGCGGATGATCTCCTGTCTGGAAGCCTCACAGCAGGCCTCGTCGTCGCAGATGCAGTTTCCGGCCATGTTTACGCCCATATCAGTGGGGGACTTGTAGGGGCAGCTTCCATAAATGCCCTCAAAGATAGCATTGAGAACAGGGAAAATTTCGATGTCCCGGTTGTAGTTAACAGTAGTGATGCCGTATGCTTCCAGATGGAAGGGATCGATCATATTGACATCATTCAGATCCGCTGTGGCTGCCTCATAAGCCAGGTTGACCGGATGCTTGAGCGGAATATTCCAGATTGGGAAGGTTTCAAACTTGGCGTAGCCGGCTTTGATTCCTCTCTTATTCTCATGGTAGAGCTGAGACAGGCAGGTAGCCATCTTTCCGCTGCCGGGGCCTGGGGCAGGTGCGCTCACCTGCGGCTTTGTGGTTTCAATGTACTCATTTTTCCCATATCCCTCGTCGCTGACAATGAGGGATACATTGGATGGATACCCCTCAATGATGTAATGGCGGTAAACCTTGATTCCGAGATTCTCCAGCTTCTTTTTAAAGAGATCAGCGCTGGACTGGCCTGCGTAGTGGGTGATCACAACGCTTCCCACATAAAGCCCCTTTTCCGTGTAGGTCTGAATCAGGCGGAGAACATCCACATCATAGGTAATTCCGAGATCGGAGCGGACTTTGTTTTTTTCAATGTCAGCCGCGTTAATGGCGATGACGATTTCAGCCTGATCCGCAAGCTGGAGAAGCATGCGCAGCTTACTGTCAGGTGCAAAGCCCGGGAGCACCCTCGAAGCATGGTAGTCGTCAAACAGCTTCCCGCCGAATTCCAGATAAAGCTTGTCACCGAACTGTCCGATTCTCTCGCGGATGTGATCAGACTGCATTTTCAGATACTTGTCATTATCGAATCCTGTTCTCATATTTTACCGTCCTTATCTAATCTGTAAATTTAGTACCACTGTAAATTTTCCTATCTATTATGCTACAAAAAATGCATTTTGAGTAAAAGGAAAATCAATTTTTTTGGAAAAACTTTCTCTGGGGCAGTGAAAGGGAGGCTTTGGAAAGAGGGAGGAGAGAAATTCTGAATCGGGAGTGCAGAGAGTTTGTATGGATGGAAGAGGGATTTTGACTGGCACAGGCCAGTGGAAAATGATATAATAGCCAAGATAAGAAGGAATAGAGGAAAAGAGAGAGTTATGTTTGGCAATAGAGGAAAGAAAAGAATCCTGTCTGCCGCCCTTCTGTTTGCCGCTGCCCTTCCTCTGGCGGGCTGTACGAGATATACGCCGCCGGAGATGGAGAGCGGAGAAACCGTGCCAGAGAGCCGGGAGGACGTTCTGGAAACGGCTGGAACGGGTGAGGGCAGGGAAGCGTCAGAAGAAGCAGCTGACGCTGAAGAGAGAGAAAAAGAGACCGACAGAAGGGTGTCTGAAGGGCCTGTGATTGAAATCTACGATGATGCCTGGAACACAGACAGTCCCGGAGAGCCTGCCAAGGTAAAGGGAATCTATCTCTCTGCTTACGTGGACGGAAGCAGAGAGAGGATGGCTCAGATAATCCATGAGATTGACAGGACAGAGCTGAATGCCGTGGTGATCGACTTTAAGGATGACAGCGGAAACATCACAGCAGAGGTGGAAAGTCCGCTGCTGCAGGAGCTGGGAGTCTGCCGGCCCTATATCAGCGATCTGCCGGGGCTCCTTTCAGAACTCAAGGCCCATGGTATTTACACCATAGCGCGGGTAGTTTCTCTCAGAGATCCGATGATGGGTGAGGTAAGGCCCCAGTGGTGTTTTCAGTCAGAGGGAGGGACAGTTCTGAGAGACAGTGACAGTATGACATGGCTGAATCCTTATCAGTGGGAGGTGCGGGAGTACCTGGCGGAAGTCGGAAGACAGGCGGCCCTGGCAGGTTTTGATGAGGTGCAGTTTGACTATATTCGCTTCTCTACCAACAGCGGTCTGCAGAAGGCAGCCATGAAAGAAGCGGGAGAGAACTCAAAAACGGACATTATCACAGAGCTTGTCGGATATATATATGATGAGCTGAGCCGTGAGGGGGTGTATGTGTCTGCGGACGTGTTTGGGACAATTATCTCGAGCAGCGGCGATGCCCAGGCAGTGGGGCAGGACTATGGCGCTCTGGCTTCCAGGCTGGACTACATCTGCCCGATGATTTACCCATCCCACTATGGAGATGGAAATTTCGGGCTGGACCATCCGGATCTGCATCCCTACGAGACGATTGTGGGTGCTCTGGCAGATTCAAAGAAGGCCCTTGGGGAAGACAAAGACGGGAAGGCACAGGAAACAGCGGCGGTGCGGCCGTGGCTTCAGGATTTTACAGCTTCCTGGCTGAAACACCACATACCCTATGGCGATGAAGAGATCCGGCGCCAGATCCAGGCGGTCTATGATGCAGGCTATGAGGAATGGATTCTGTGGAGCGCATCGAACAGATACCATTACAGTGCATTGGAGGCAGAACAGCAGAATTAAAGGACGGAGGCAGAAAGGATGGACAGAATCCCAAAGCCGGGAGAATTTTACCGGCATTTTAAAAATAATATGTATCAGATACTGGCAGTTGCAGAACATTCGGAAACAGGTGAGCAGCTCGTGATTTACCAGGCGCTTTACGGGACATTCGGAATCTATGCCCGTCCTCTGGACAGCTTTGTGAGCCCGGTAGACAGAGAAAAATACCCGAATGCTGCCCAGTACTACCGTTTTGAGCGGGTAGAGTTCAGGGAACCGGGGGCAGTCACCGCCACAGACATCTGTCAGACGGCTCCGGCCGGATCGGGTGAAACGATGATGGAAGAACCGGGAAGCGGGCAGGAGACAGGCGCACAGAAAACAGAAACCCCGCCGGAGGACCGCTCCCGCATTTATGAGAGAGCTGCCTATGAGCGGGAGGCCTATGGAAGGGACAGCGGCCTTGCGGGACGGGGGATTGTGTCGGCAGAGAGAGCCGGAGGCTACGGTTTTTCTCCGATTGAGCCGGTTCCGGATCAGCCCAATCCGTTTCTGATTGAATTTCTGGACGCAGAGAAGATAGAGGATCAGCTGGCCATACTTCGCAGGATGGAGGGCTGTGTGGGAAAGCGGGAGCTGGACAGCATCTGCGTGTACCTGGATATCAGCACCCGCTATGGAAGCCTTGAGGAGCAGACAGAGGGGATCCGAAAGTACCTGAAAATGCAGCTGAAGTATGATGCATCCCGGCTGCGCGGAGATTCCCGGACAGGGGAGAAGAGATGAAAAAAGTGAGAGAACAGGAAAAGGTGGAGAATCAGCCGAATGTTTAATATAGAAGAGGAACTGAAGAAGCTTCCGGCTCAGCCGGGAGTTTACATTATGCATGACGACAAGGATGAGATTATCTATGTGGGAAAGGCGATCAGTCTGAAAAACAGGGTGCGCCAGTATTTCCAGAGCAGCAGGAACAAGACGGCGAAGATCGAGAAGATGGTTTCCCGGATCGCCAGATTTGAGTACATCCTGACGGACTCAGAGCTGGAGGCTCTCGTATTGGAATGCAATCTGATCAAGGAGCACAGGCCGAAATACAATACGATGCTCAAGGACGACAAGACGTATCCCTACATTAAGGTGACAGTTTCGGAGGCTTTCCCCAGAATTCTGTTTTCCAGGACGATGAAAAAGGATAAAAACAAGTATTTTGGACCCTTCACCAGCTCCGGGGCAGTGAAGGATATGATTGATCTCCTCCATAAGATTTACCGGATCAGGACGTGTTCCAGAAACCTGCCGAAGGATATTGGAAAAGACAGGCCCTGCCTTTATTACCATATCAGGCAGTGCGACGGGCCCTGCCAGGGATATATCTCCCAGGAGGATTATCAGAAGCAGATTAAAGAGGTTCTGGATTTTCTGAGCGGAAAATACGATCCGGTGACAAAGCTCCTGACAGACCGGATGTATGCGGCCTCTGAGGAGATGGAGTTTGAGAAGGCCGCGGAATACCGGGATCTGCTGAAAAGTGTGCGCCAGATTGCCCAGAAGCAGAAGATCACAAGCCAGAGCATGGATGACCGGGATATTATCGCCATGGCCAAGGATGAGCGGGATGTGGTGGTACAGGTATTCTTTGTCAGGGACGGAAGGCTTATTGGCAGAGAGCATTTTCATGTGGAGGCGGGGACCGCGGAGACAAACAGCCAGATTTTAAACGGCTTTGTCAAGCAGTTCTATGCAGGGACGCCCTTTGTACCCCATGAGATCTGGTGCCAGGAGGAACTGGAGGATGCAGAGGTAATCTCCAGCTTTTTAAGCGGCAGAAGAGGGCAGAAGGTGAAAATCCTCGTTCCCAAGAAGGGGGAGAAGGAGAAGCTGGTGGAACTTGCGAAGAAGAACGCGAAGCTTGTGCTTGACCAGGATAAGGAGAAAATCAAGAGGGAGGAGCTGCGCACGACAGGGGCCATGAACCAGATAGGAGGGCTGATCGGGCTTTCCAGGGTGAGGCGGATTGAGGCCTATGATATTTCCAATATCAGCGGTTTTGAGTCAGTGGGCTCTATGATTGTCTATGAGGATGGAAGGCCAAAGAGGAACGATTACAGAAAATTCCGCATTAAGACGGTCCAGGGACCTAATGATTACGCGTCGATGAGAGAGGTTCTCACCAGGAGATTTTCCCACGGACTTCTTGAGCGGGAGGAAATCCTGGAGGGGGGCGGAGATCTCGCTATGGGGAGCTTTACCCGTTTTCCGGATCTGATTATGATGGACGGAGGCAGAGGGCAGGTCAATATTGCCCTGGAGGTGCTTCAGGAGCTTGGAATCTCCATTCCTGTCTGCGGCATGGTGAAGGATGACAGCCACAGAACCAGGGGGCTATACTATGAC